>DATIAB010000155.1:0-5227 GCA_035458265.1 Ornithinibacter sp.
TGGGCTCGTAGCCCTCCACGAGGAACTCCTCGTGGTTGAGGCCGTCGACGAGGTCCTTGACGAGGTCCATCGACGTGCCCCGCGCCCGCGGGTCGAGCTGGCCGCCCCAGGCCGGCCAGTAGGACGTCTGGGTGTCCTCGACGCAGTAGATGGCCCCGTCGGGCAGCAGCGGGAACAGGATGCGGAAGGACTCGCGCACGTGGGCCGGGATGTGGCTGCCGTCGTCGATGACCACCAACGGCGCGCCCTGCTCGTCGATGATGCGCTGCAGGACCTCCGGGTCGGTCTGGTCGCCGAGGTAGGTGTGGATGTGTCCCCGCGTGAGCCACGTCTTGTCCTCGATGTCGAGGCCGACGATGCGGGCCTTCGGGAAGAACCAGCGCCACATCTTCATCGAGGCACCGCTCTTGCGGCGCTTCTTGTAGCCACCGATCCCGAGCTCCAGGAGCGTGAAGGACTCCCCGCGCAGGTGCTGCAGGTGGCGCTCGTAGTGCGGCGTGTACTTGTGGACGCCCCACTTGTCGGTCCGGAACTCGATGGCCAGCTCGGTCAGGTTGCTCGCCAGCAGCCGGCGGCGGCGCTCCGCCTTCGGGTCGAGCGGCTCGGGCTCGGCGGGCGCCGGCGATGCCTGCATCCTGCCGGCCTTCTTGGCAGCCTTCTTGACGGCCTGGCCGGCTCGTCGAGCAGTGGTGCGCACCCGGGAACCCTAGCCTGACCCATCCACCCCGGGTGCGTGGTGCCCGAACGGCACGTCCGCCACGACGCCGAGGGCCGCCAGCACCGACGGGAGCATCGCCTTCGCGGTGCGCTTGTAGCCGTGCGCGCTCGGGTGGAAGCGGTCGAGGCTGAACATCTCCTCCGGGTTGGTGATGAAGAAGGGACCCACCACGTGGGCCAGCGACACCACCCGCGCGCCACGGTCGAGGGCGGCAGCCCGCTGGGCGTTCGCGAGCTGCCGGGAGGCCCTTGAGCCGAGCGCTCGCAGGGGCTGCGGAACCGGGCGCAGCGCGCCGAGGTCCGGGCAGGTGCCGACGACCACCTCGGCCCCGCGGGCGCGCAGGTCGTCGACCGCGTCCGCCAGGTGGCGTACGGACTCCGCGACCGGCACCCGGTGGGTGACGTCGTTGCCGCCGACGACGATGACGGCAACGTCCGGGCGGTAACCCAGGGGCAGTGAGGCGAGCTGGGCGGCGAGCATGCTGCTCTCGGAGCCGACCACGGCGGCAGTCCGCAACCGCACCGACCGGCCTGCGCCGGCGGCGATCCCGCGGGCCAGCCGGCCACCCAAGGTGTGCTTCGCCTTCTCCGCACCGAGCCCCGCCGCGATCGAGTCACCGAGCACCAGCAGGTCGACCGGCTCGCCGTACTTCCGCTTGTAGTGCCGGTCGGCGTCCGGGGCCTGCTCGCCCAGCGGCTTGCCGATCGCGCGTCGGGCCTGCGCGGCCTGCCGGTGCAGCAGCTCGCGGGCGCCGTACGCCGTCCCTCCCGCGACGCCGCCGAGGACGGCGAGCGTCATGCCGGCCCGGGTCAGGTGTCTGCTCCCCACGACACCTGTGAACCAGACGCACCTGAACGTCCGCACAACCGCGGGCATCCCATGACCCAACGGCACCTCACAGATGGGTCGATGTACTCAGGACAATCCGCCCGCGTCGCGCCACGGTGGAGGCATGACCGACACCTCGTCATCGTCACCCGCGGTCGTCACGCACCCGGTCGCGCCGCAGCAGCTCGCATGGCTGCGCACCGAGCTCGCCGGCTGGACCTCGGAGGGGATCATCAGCGAGGAGCAGGCGGCCCGCATCGCGTCCCGCTACCGCTCCGAGCACCACGCCCGCATCAGCGTGGGCCGCGTCCTCCTCTACCTCGGCGCCGGCTTCGTCGGTGTCGGACTCATCTGGCTCGTCGCCGCCAACCTCGACGAGCTCTCCCCGATGGCTCGCTTCGCCACGGTCGCCGCGCTCTGGCTCGCCTTCCTGGTGGGCGGCGAGGTGCTGGCCGCGCGACGGGCCTCCCCGCCGGTGGTCGGCGCCGTACGGCTCCTCGCCGCCCTCGGCGCCGGTGCCGTCCTCTTCCAGGCGGCCCAGTCGCTGCAGGTCCCCGCCTACGAGCCCCGACTGGTGGGCCTCTGGGCGGCCGGGACCCTGCTCCACGGCTACCTGACCCGCTCGCACATGCCGTTCTTCGTCGGCCTGGTGACCGGCGTGGTGTGGTGGTTCTGGCAGCCGCTGTGGGACGAGCCCACCGGCCTCACCGTGGTCCTCCTCCTCGGAGCCGGAGCCGTCCTGGCCGCGAGCCTCGCGGTGCTGCACGACGGGTGGATCGACTCCTACGCCTGGGCCTGGCGCACGGTGGGCGGCGGCATGGCGCTGCTGGCCCTCTTCGCCGCTGCGATCCCCGACATCGGCTCGGACGGCGTCGAGTGGACGACCTGGCTGATGGTGGCGCTGGTCGTCGCCGGTGTCGCCGCACTCGCCGCCGTGCTCACCCGCCCCGGCCTGCGGGTCCTGGAGCCCGTCGGCGCCCTCGTCGTGCTCGTCGTGGCCGCCCTGATCGGGCTCTGGACCACCGGGACCGACACGTCGTCGGTGGACGCCGCGGACTGGGGCCACGCGGCGGTCTCGGTCATCGCCTACGTCGTCCTGGCCGTCGGCCTGGTCGCCCTCGGCACCGTCCGCGACCACCCGCCGCTGACCTGGATGGCGATGGTGGGGCTGGTGGTCTTCACGACCTTCCAGAGCTTCGCGGTGTTCGCACCGATCGTCACCGGTGCGTGGCTGTTCGTGGTGCTCGGCACCGTCTTCCTCGCGACCGGCTTCCTGTTCGACCGGGCCCGCCGACAGCTGGCCCAGGCCCTCGACAACGACTCCCCCACCGCCTCCTCGACCGGCCCCGAAGGAGCAGCCCGATGAACCGCATCGCCGTCACCGGCATCGTCGCCGTGACCCAGCTGGCCCTGGTCGGCGTGGGCGTCGCACCGCAGCTCTCCGCCCGGGTCGCGGGTGACGCCTACGTGGTGCGTGTGGCGCCGGTCGACCCGATCGACCCGTTCCGCGGCGCGTACGTCGCCCTCGACTACCCCGATCTCCGTCACGACGGGTCGCAGTCGGCCGTCGAGCCGGGTCTCGGCGCGCTGGACGACGGCGAGTCCGGCGACGTGTACGTCGGCCTCGTCGAGGAGGACGGGGTGTGGGTGGCCGACTCGTGGTCCCGCACGCGGCCGGACGACGGCCCCTACCTCGCCTGCGACGACCGTTCGTGGCAGATCCGGTGCGGCATCGAGAGCTGGTTCCTGCCGCAGGACGAGGCGCAGGAGGCCGAGGAGCTGCTGGGCACCGGAGCGGTCGCCGAGCTGCGGGTCGACGGGCGCGGCAACGCCGCCGTGGTCGACGTACGGGCTGGGTGACGGGCCCGCGGAGGCCTCAGCCGCCGGCGACCGCCGGGATCACCGAGATCTGGACGCCGTCGGGCGTCGCGGTCTGCAGGTCGTCGAGGAACCGTACGTCGTCGTTGCCGACGTAGACGTTGACGAAGCGGCGCAGCTGCCCCGCCTCGTCGAGGATCCGGCCCTTGATGCCCGAGTAGCTCGAGTCCAGGTCGTCGAGGACGGCAGACAGGGTGTCGCCCTCGGCGCTCACCTCGGACTCGCCACCGGTGTAGGTGCGCAGGATGGTCGGGATGCGGACCGAGACGCTCATGTGCTGATCTTCTCTCTCAGAGGACGTTGGACGCCACGAAGGCGTCATAGGACGGGGCGATGGTGGCGACGGCGCCGACGCGCTCCGAGACCGCGTCGAGGGTCTTGAGGCCGTGGCCGGTGTTGATCACGACGGTCTCGAGCGAGGTGTCGAGCTGGCCGGTCTCGACCAGCTTCTTGAGCACGCCGACCGTGGTGCCACCGGCGGTCTCGGTGAAGATGCCCTCCGTGCGGGCGAGGAGCACGATCGCGTCGCGGACCTCGTCGTCGGAGATGTCCTCGACCGCACCGCCGGTGCGGCGGCAGATGTCGAGCACGTAGATGCCGTCGGCGGGGTTGCCGATCGCCAGGCTCTTGGCGATGGTGTCGGGCTTGACCGGCCGGATGGCGTCGGTCTCGGCCTTGTAGGCCACTGACACCGGCGAGCAGCCGGTGGCCTGCGCGCCGAAGACCTTGTAGGGCTTGTCCTCGACGAGGCCCAGCGCGATCAGCTCCTGGAAGGCCTTGTCGACCTTGGTCAGCTGTGACCCGGAGGCGACCGGGATGACGATCTGGTCGGGGAGCCGCCAGCCGAGCTGCTCGGCGATCTCGTAGCCCAGCGTCTTGGAGCCCTCCGCGTAGAAGGGGCGCACGTTGACGTTGACGAACGCCCAGCCCTCCTCCTCGCCGGCGATCTCGGAGGCGAGCTTGTTGACGTCGTCGTAGTTGCCGTCGACCGCGACGAGGCGGTCGGTGTAGACGGCGGAGTTGACCTGCTTGGGCTTCTCGAGGTTGCTCGGGATGAAGACGACCGTCGTGATCCCGGCCCGGGCGCCGGCCGCTGCGACGGCATTGGCGAGGTTGCCCGTCGAGGGGCAGGCGAAGACCTTGGCGTCGAGCTCGCGGGCGGCGCTCAGCGCGCACGCGACCACCCGGTCCTTGAAGGAGTTGGTCGGGTTGGTGGAGTCGTCCTTGACCCACAGCTTGTCGAGACCGAGCTCGCGGGCGAGGTTGTTCGCCTCCAGCAGCCGCGTGAAGCCGGGCTCGGTGTTGGGGCTCTGCTCGATGTCGGTCGGCACCGGCAGCAGCGCCTTGTAGCGCCAGATGTTGCGGGGTCCGGCGGCGATCTCCTCGCGGGTCACGGCCGGGAAGTCGTAGGCCACCTCGAGGGGCCCGAAGCACTCCGGACAGGCGTACGACGGCCCCAGGGTGACCTCGTGCCCGCACTCGCGGCAGGCGAGAGCGCGGGCGTTGCCGAAGGCCCCCTCGCGCAGCTGCTTCGTCGGCGTCGTGGTGGTGTCGTCCAGCAGGGTGCTCATGAAGTCCTCCTTCTCATCTGTCCCCGCGACTCTCGCTGGGGTCGGATTTGGCACCTGCTCCCGCGACTGCCCGCCGTGAGGCGGACAGGAGGCTCGCGGGTGGTTGCCGGGACTTCGTCGGGCCGTTCCCTCAGTCCCTCGTGATGAGCAGGCTCAGCCTAGGCAGGGCGTCTCACGATGTGCACATCGAGTCCACGATGTGGTCGGCACAGCGTCCGACGTGCGGTCAGCG
>DATIAB010000156.1:0-3008 GCA_035458265.1 Ornithinibacter sp.
CTTCCGCACTCACGGCGAGGTAGTGGGTACAGCGGGAGGCGGGCTGGCACCGCATCCGGCCTCGTTCTCCATCCGGCCCCGATCTCCATCCGGCCTCGTTCTCCATCCGGCCCCGATCTCCATCCGGCCTCGTTCTCCATCTGGCCCCATAGGCTGCGGAGCATGGACTTCCGCAACGTGTACGCCCAGGGGTTCGCCCGCGTCGCCTCGTGCACCGTCCCCGTGGCGCTGGCCGACCCGGCGACCAACGCGGAACGGATCATCAAGCAGGCCAAGGCCTGCCACGAGGACGGCGTGGCCGTGGCCCTGTTCCCCGAGCTCGGCCTCTCGGGCTACGCCATCGACGACCTCCTCATGCAGGACGTCCTGCTGGATGCCGTCGACGAGGCCGTCGTGACGATCGCCGCAGCCACCGCCAAGCTCCTCCCGCTCGTCGTCGTCGGGGCGCCCCTGCGCCACGGCAACCGGCTCTACAACTGCGGCATCGCCATCCACCGCGGCGAGGTGCTCGGCGTGGCCCCGAAGTCGTTCCTGCCGAACTACCGCGAGTTCTACGAGAAGCGGCACTTCGCCTCCGGCGCCGGGCACCAGGGCGAGTTCCTCGTTCGTCCGCACTGGCCCGGCGCCGACGTCGACGGCGAGGTCCCCTTCGGGCCCGACCTGGTCTTCACTGCCGACGACCACCCCGACCTCGCCGTGCACGTCGAGGTCTGTGAGGACATGTGGGTTCCGGTGCCCCCGAGCCACGAGGCGGCGCTCGCGGGAGCGACCGTGCTGCTCAACCTCTCGGCATCCCCGATCACCGTCGGCCGCGCGGAGGACCGCCACCTGCTCGCCCGCTCGGCCAGCGCCCGGTGCAACGCGGCCTACCTCTACGCCGCGGCGAGCGACGGTGAGTCGACGACCGACCTGTCGTGGGACGGCATGACCATGGTCTACGAGATGGGCGACCTGCTCGGCGAGTCCGACCGCTTCCCCGACGGTCCGCGCCGAACCGTCGTCGACGTCGACCTCGACCGGCTGCGCCAGGAGCGCATCCGCCAGGGCAGCTTCCACGACAACGCCGAGGCGTACGCGGCCGACCAGGGCGGGTTCCGCGTCGTCCCCTTCACCCTGCGCCCGCCCGGCGGCGACCTCGGGCTGCGCCGTGCCGTCGACCGCTTCCCGTTCGTGCCCGACGACGAGGACCGCCTCGCCCAGGACTGCTACGAGGCCTACAACATCCAGGTCTCCGGGCTGGAGCAGCGGATGCGGGCCATCGGCGGGGGTGACCCGGCGAGGATGCCCACCATCGTCATCGGCGTCTCCGGCGGGCTCGACTCCACCCACGCGCTCATCGTCGCGGCCAAGGCGTGCGACCGGCTCGGCCTGCCGCGCACGCACATCATCGGCTTCACCATGCCGGGGTTCGCGACGAGTGCGGGCACGAAGAGCAACGCGATCCACCTCATGGAGTCCCTCGAGATCACCTGGGAGGAGCTCGACATCCGCCCCGCGGCGACCCAGATGCTGAAGGACCTCGGTCACCCGTTCGGTCGCGGCGAGCAGGTGTACGACGTGACCTTCGAGAACGTGCAGGCCGGGCTGCGCACCGACTACCTCTTCCGCGCGGCCAACCAGCGCGGCGGCATCGTGCTCGGCACCGGCGACCTGTCCGAGCTCGCGCTGGGCTGGTGCACCTACGGCGTCGGTGACCAGATGTCGCACTACGGCGTCAACGCCGGGGTTCCGAAGACGTTGATGCAGCACCTCATCCGCTGGGTCGTGTCGTCCGGCCAGTTCGAGGGCCCCGTCAACGGCACCCTCCTGGAGATCCTCGACCAGGAGATCAGCCCCGAGCTCGTCCCCACCAGGGAGGGCGAGCGCATCCAGTCCACCGAGGACTCGGTCGGCCCGTACGCCCTGCAGGACTTCACGCTGTTCCACGTGCTGCGGCGGGGCTACCGCCCGAGCAAGATCGCCTTCCTCGCCGAGCACGCCTGGTCGGATGCCGGGAGCGGGCTCTGGCCGTCGGGTTACCCCGACGGTGCGCGGCCGGCATACGACCTGGCGACGATCCGACGCTGGATGAAGGTCTTCCACTGGCGCTTCTTCGCCAACCAGTTCAAGAGGTCGGCGATCCCGAACGGGCCGAAGGTCGTCTCGGGTGGATCGCTGTCACCCCGCGGAGACTGGCGGATGCCGTCGGACGCCGGCTCCGGGCCGTGGCTGGCCGAGCTCGAGGCACACGTTCCCGAGGCCTGAAGGCGTCCACCCCCACCCCGACTGATGGCGATCCACCCACCTTCCGGGGGTCGAAACGACCCGGAAAGGGTGGGTGGATCGCAATCAGTCGGGGTCAGTCGTTGAGGTGAGCTCTTCGCGCAGGCGTGGCTCGGTGCGCCGTTCGGGGTGGATGCCGCGCTTGTCCGCGTAGAACGCGCGCACGAGGTCCATGTCGGCGACGACGTCCTTGGTGGCCATGAACGTCGGCCCGAACCCGGAGGTCTTCGTCGGGCCGTCGATGAACGCCAGGGAGATCGGCAGCTTGGTCGAGCGGGCGATCCGCCAGAAGCCCGACTTCCAGTAGTCGCCCTTCGTGCGGGTCCCCTCGGCCGCGAGGATCAGCAGGAACGGCTCGCCGCTGCGGGCCTCGGCCACGAGCCGGCGGACCACCGCTCCCGGGTTGGCCCGGTCGAGCGGGATGCCACCGAGGCGGGGCAGCAGCCAGCCGAGCGGCCCTCGGAAAAGCTCCTGCTTGATCAGCACCCGTGGCGTCACGCCGCCGCGCCACATGATGAGCAGCATCATCACGAAGTCCCAGTTCGACGTGTGCGGAGCACCGACGAGGATGCCGGTGCGCGGCACCTCGCCCACGGCCGTCCAGCCGGTGGCGCGCAGCACGAAGGCGGCGAGTCGACTGCGCATCGCGGGTCCTTTCGTTCGCACCGACGCCACGTCGTGTGCCGCCCCACAACATACGGTGCGCACGCGGGGCCTTCCGCGCCGCACGCAGAAAACTCGGATGG
>DATIAB010000157.1:0-10230 GCA_035458265.1 Ornithinibacter sp.
GCAGCTGAGGTGGCTGGCTCGGGTGCCCGGCTGCGGCCGGTACCCGCGGTGCGGCTGCGTGAGCTGGGGGTCCAGGGCTGGTCGGGGCCGGCATCCTTGCCGATGTGGATCGACGATCCCGAATGGCGGGGGTTCGCGACCATGGACACCTCCCGCGCGCGGGCAGCCGGTCTCGTCACACGGCCGCTCGTCGACACCCTTCGCGACACCTTGGCCTGGGAGGAGACCCGGGCCGTGGACGAGCCGCGCAGGGCGGGCCTCACCGACGACGAGGAACGTCGGGTGTTGCGAGCGGTGTCGGGCTGAGGGACCGGAGTCCGCTCAGATGTCGCGGAAGGTCTCGATCGTCGCGCCGAGGGCGTTGAGGCGCTCGGCAAGGTCCTCGTAGCCGCGGTTGATGACGTAGACGTTGCGCAGCACCGAGGTGCCCGGAGCCGCGAGCATCGCGAGCAGGATGACGACCCCTGGGCGAAGTGCCGGCGGGCACATCACCTCAGCGGCCCGCCACTTCGGCGTCGGGCCCGTGATCATCACCCGGTGCGGGTCGAGCAGCTGCACCTGGCCGCCGATCTTGGTCAGCTCGGTGAGGTAGATCGCGCGGTTCTCGTAGACCCAGTCGTGGATCATCGTCGTGCCCTCGGCACACGCGGCGATGAGCGCGAAGAACGGCAGGTTGTCGATGTTCAGGCCGGGAAACGGCATCGGGGCGATCTTGTCGACCGGCGCCTTCAGCGCGCTCGGGTGGATCGTGAGGTCGACGAGCCGGGTGTGGCCGTTCATCGCCCGGTACTCCGGGGTGATGTCGAAGTGCAGGCCCATCTCCTCGAGGGTGGCCAGCTCGATCTCGAGGAACTCGATCGGCACCCGCTCGATGGTGATCGTCGACTCGGTGACCACAGCGGCGGCGATCAGGCTCATGGCCTCGATCGGGTCCTCGGAGGGGAAGTACTCGATGTCGACGTCGATGTGCTCGACCCCGGTGACGGTGAGGGTGGTGGAGCCGATGCCGTCGATGCTCACCCCGAGGGCCTGCAGGAAGAAGCACAGGTCCTGGACCATGTAGTTGGGTGAGGCGTTGCGGATGACCGTGGTGCCCGGGTGCCGTGCCGCGGCCATCAGGGCGTTCTCGGTGACGGTGTCGCCGCGCTCGGTCAGCACGATGGCCCGCTCGGGGTTGCGCTCGGACTCCACCCGAGCCTCGTAGAAGCCGTGGGTCGCGGCGACGTCGAGTCCGAAGGGGCGCAGGGCCGACAGGTGCGGCTCGATGGTGCGCGTCCCGAGGTCACACCCCCCGGCATACGGCAGCTGGAAGCTGTCGAGCTCGTGCAGCAGGGGGCCGAAGAACATGATGACGGTGCGGGTGCGGCGGGCCGCGTCGACGTCGATGCTGTCGAGGTCGATGCGCGCCGGGGGCACGATCTCCAGGTCGTTGCTGTCGGGCAGCCACCGCACCTTGACCCCGATGGAGGTGAGCACCTCGATGATGCGGTTGACCTCCTCGATGCGAGCCAGGCTGCGCAGGGTCGTGCGCCCCTTGTTGAGCAGGCTCGCGCACAGCAGTGCGACCGCGGCGTTCTTGCTCGTCTTGACCGGGATCGACCCGGAGAGCTTCTTGCCGCCGACGATCCGCAGGTGCTGGGGCCCGCTGTGGCCAAGGGAGACGAACTCGCTGTCGAGCTTCTCCCCGACGCGTGCAAGCATCTCCAGCGAGAGGTTCTGCTTGCCCTGCTCGATGCGCGCCACGGCGCTCTGGCTCGTGCCGAGCAGCTCGGCGAGCTCGCTCTGGGTCAGGCCCTGATGGCGCCGCGCGTCCCGGATGAGGGTGCCGATCCGGGTGAGGTACGTGTCAGACGTCGTGGTGGGGGTCACCAGTCCATGGTAGATCACATGTGAGATATCGGCACGTGCCACGTCCGACCCACCGGCGTCAGAGCCGGTGGGCGGGACGTGGGTCTCGATGGTGCTCAGGCCGGCACGCTGGCCACGCCGGCCGGTAGCAGGCGCCGGCCGAGGAGCCGCTCGGACACGCCCTCGCGGTCGAGCAAGGGGCACAGGCCGCCGTTCCAGAACTGGAAGCCGGCACCGGTGATCATCGCGAGGTCGATGTCCATCGGCGCCGCGACGACCCCCTCGCTGAGCATGAGCCCGACCTCCAGCGCCAGGACGCCGAGGATGCGCTCGCGCGCCTGCTCCACGGTGAGCTCCACCGGGTTCGCGGGCTGCTCGGCCATCGCGAGCACCTCGGGGTCGGGCACCGGGCGGCCACCGTCCATGAGGTAGTAGCCACGCTTTCCGGACTCCACGAGGCGGCGCAGGCTGGGCGAGACGTGGAACCGGTCGCCGAAGGCACGGTGCAGCGTCTCGCTGTTGTGCAGCGCGATCGCCGGGCCGACGAGGCCGAGCAGCACGAACGGCGGCATCGGCGCCAGGCCCGCGACGGCACGGTCTGCGGTGGCGACGGGAGTGCCCTCGTCGACGATCCGCGAGAACTCGCCCATGAAGGCGCCGAGCAGGCGGTTGACGACGAAGGATGCGGAGTCCTTGACCCGGATCGTCGTCTTCCCGAGCGCACGCCCCGTGGCGAAGGCGGTCGCGAGCGCCGCGTCGTCGGTCACCTCCCCGGGGATGACCTCGAGGAGCGGCATGACGGCCACCGGGTTGAAGAAGTGGAACCCCACGACCCGCTCCGGGTGCGTCAGACCGCTCGCCATCTGTGAGATGGACAGCGACGACGTGTTCGTCGCGAGCACGCACTCGGGGGAGACGACAGCCTCGACCTCGGCGAAGACCTGCTGCTTGACCGCCATCTCCTCGAAGACCGCCTCGATGACGAAGTCTGCGTCGGCGAAGCCCTCCTTGGACGTCGAGCCCGTGACGAGACCCGTGAGGAAGGACGCCTTGTCGGGGGAGACCCGCCGCTTCTCCTTGAGCGACGCGATCTCGGCGTGCACCCAGCCCACGCCCTTGGCGACCCGGTCCTCATCGAGGTCGGTCATGACGACCGGGACCCCGAGCCTGCGGGCGAACAGCAGGGCGAGCTGGCTGGCCATGAGGCCGGCGCCGACGATGCCGACCTTGGTGACCGGGCGGGCGAGCGCCTTGTCCGGGGCCCCGGCAGGGCGCTTGGCCCGCTTCTGCACGAGGTCGAACGCGTAGAGCCCGGCCCGGAGCTCGTCGCCCATGATGAGGTCACCGAGCGCGGCGTCCTCGGCGGCGAAGGCCTCGTCGCGTGTCGAGGTGCGCGCGGCGCGCACGAGCTCGACGGCGCGCAGCGCCCCGGGTGCCCGGCCCGCGGTCTTGGCCAGCACGAGCTTGCGAGCGGCGTCGCACGCGGCATCCCAGGCGCTCTCATCACGGTCGACGTCGCGGCGCTGCACCGTCACGGCACCGCTGAGGACGCCGGCGGCCCAGCGCAGGGAGTCCTCGATGAAGTCGGCCGGCTCGAGCAGGACGTCGGCGATGCCGAGGGCAGCGACCTCCTTGGCCTTGAGCATCCGGTTCTGCGACAGGGGGTTGGCGATGATGACGGTGAGGGCGTCGGCCGGCCCGATGAGCTGCGGCAACAGGTAGCAGCCACCCCACCCCGGAACGAGGCCCAGGAAGGTCTCCGGCAGCGCGAACGCGGGAACCCCGGTGGAGAGGGTGCGGTGGTCGCACGCGAGGGCGATCTCGACACCGCCCCCCATGGCCGCGCCGTTGATGAACGCGAAGGTCGGAACGGGCAGGTCCATGATCGCCGAGAAGGCCGCGTGACCCGCCTGCGCGATGGTCACCGCCTGCTCACGCGCGGTGACGTACGGAACGCCCGACAGGTCAGCCCCGACGGCGAAGATGAACGGCTTGCCGGTGATGCCGACGGCTTGGATCTCGCCGGCCTCGGCGCGCGCTCGCAGCCCGTCGACCGTGGCCGCGAGCTCGGCGATGGACTGCGGCCCGAACGTGTTCGGGCGCGTGTGGTCGAGGCCGTTGTCGAGCGTGACGAGGGCGAGGATGCCGGCGCCGCCGGGGAGGGTGACGTCCTGCACGGGGGTGTGCGTCACGACCTCGGTGGGCAGCTGGGGAGTGGGTGTCGTGGCGGAGGTCTCGGTGGCGGAGTGCTCGGGGGCAGAGGTCTCGGTGGCGGTGCTCACGGTCAGTTCTCCTTGCCGTAGTCGGCGTGGTTCGGGTTCTCCCAGATGACGCAGCCACCCATGCCGATGCCGATGCACATGGCGACCAGGCCATAGCGCACCTGCGGGTTGGCCTCGAAGTGGTGGGCGAGCTGGGTCATCAGCCGCACGCCCGAGGACGCGAGAGGGTGCCCGATCGCGATCGCGCCACCCCAGGGGTTGACCCGCTCGTCGTCGTCGGCGATTCCGTAGTGGTCGAGGAAGGCGATGACCTGAACGGCGAAGGCCTCGTTGAGCTCGAACAGCCCGATGTCCTCGATGGTCAGGCCCGCCCGGCGCAGCGCCTTCTCGGCGGCCGGGATCGGCCCGATACCCATGACCTCCGGTTCGACGCCGACGAACGCGTAGGAGACCAGCCGCATCCGCACGGGCAGTCCGAGCTCGGCGGCCGCCGACTCCGACGCGAGGATGCAGGCCGTCGCGCCGTCGTTGAGGCCCGCAGCGTTGCCAGCGGTGACGTTGCCGTGGGCCCGGAACGGGGTCTTCAGGCCAGCGAGCTCCTCAACCGTCGTGTCGGGGCGGGGCGGCTCGTCGACGGTGGCCAGGCCCCAGCCCTTCTCGACGTGGCGGGTTGCCACGGGCACGAGGTCGGGCTGCACCTTGCCGGTGGCGTAGGCCGCGGCCAGCTTGCGCTGGCTGTTGACGGCATACGCGTCGCAGCGAGCCTTCGTGAGGTGCGGGAAGCGGTCGTGGAGGTTCTCCGCGGTCTTGCCCATGACCAGGGCCGACTCGTCGACGATGCGTTCGCCGATGATCCGCGGGTTCACGTCGATGCCCTCACCCATCGGGTGACGCCCCATGTGCTCGACACCGCCCGCGATGGCGACGTCGATCGCCCCGAAGCCGATCGAGGAGGCCACGGTGGTCACGGCGGTCATCGCTCCGGCGCACATGCGGTCCACCGAGTAGCCGGGGGTGGTCTTCGGCAGCCCGGACAGCAGGCCTGCGAGGCGGCCCAGGGTCAGCCCCTGGTCGCCGATCTGCGTGGTCGCGGCGATGGCGACCTCCTCGACACGTTCCTTGGGCAGCTCTGGGTGGCGGCGCAGCAGCTCGCGCATGCACTTGATGACGAGGTCGTCGGCGCGGGTCTGGGCATACATGCCCTTCTCACCGGCCTTGCCGAACGGGGTGCGGACGCCGTCGACGAAGACGACCTCCTGGAGGGTACGGGGCACGACGGTGGCCTCCTGGGTCACGGCGGACAGGGTGCACCCGGATGCCGGGCGCGGCCCCGTCAGCGTACTAAGCGAGCGCTTAGTGCGAGCCGGTTCGCCGTCGTGAGAGACGTCACGCCGCCGGGACGCCGGGGACGGACCGAGGAACGCCGACGTCGGACCGAGTCACGCCGAGGGGTCACCGGGGAACTGCGTGAAGGCGGCGACGAGCAGCGGGGCCACGATCTCGGCCTGCCACGCACGCACGCCCTGGTCGAGCAGCGCTCGGGTGAAGGCCGCCTCGTCGTGCTCGGACGGTGGCTGCCAGACCACGCGGCGCAGCGGGTCGGGGGAGCACACGTTCTCCACGGGGATGACCCGCTCCTCCGCGAAGGCCGTGAGGGCCGCGCGGGTGGCGCCGAGGCGATCAGCGGCCAGCGGGTTCTTCTCGGCCCAGACCCGCGGGGGAGGCGGCCCGTCCGACGGCAGGGTGCGCGGCGGCAGGTCGTCCTCGGGGATCTCGGTGGCGCGCCTCACGGCATCCACCCAGTGCCGGCCGTAGCGGGCGATGGCGCGGTGACCGCGCGGCAGGTCGGCGGTCGTGGTGGGCACGGCCCTGGCGATCTCCACCAGGGCCGCATCGGGCAGCACGCGACCGATGGAGGTGTCCCGGTCACGGGCGATGTCGTCGCGGGCGTACCAGAGCTCACGCACGATGGCGACCGAGCGGCGCGATCGCAGGGTGTTGATCCCAGAGGTCCGCCGCCACGGGTCGACCCGCTCGGTGGGCGCCCACTGCAGCAGGGCTGCGAACTCCTGCCGGGCCCACTCCGCCTTGCCCTGGGCCGCGAGGTCGACCCCCATGAGGTTGCGCAGCTCGTCGAGCACCTCGACGTCCAGCGCGGCGTAGCGCAGCCATGGCTCGGGTAGCGGGCGGGTCGACCAGTCGACGGCCGAGTGCTCCTTGGCCAGGCTGAGCCCGAGGTAGTGCTCCACGACCGCGGCCAGCCCGACCCGGGGGAGCCCCAGGATGCGACCGGCCAGCTCGGTGTCGAACAGCTGCACCGGCCGCAGCCCGACCTCGGCCAGGCAGGCGAGGTCCTGGGTGGCCGCGTGGAGGATCCACTCCGCGGCACCGATCGCCTCGTTCAGCGGGGTGAGGTCCGGGCAGCCCATCGGGTCGATGAGCCAGGTGCCAGCGCCTTCGCGGCGCACCTGGACGAGGTAGGCGCGCTGTCCGTAGCGGTAGCCCGACGCACGCTCGGCGTCGATGCCGACCGGGCCTTCACCCGCGGCGATGGCCGCGGCCGCGCGCGCCAGCTCGCGTTCGCTCTCCACGACGTGCGGCACCCCGCCGGACGGTTCGACGAGGGGCACCAGGGCGACGGTGTCGTCCGGGGTGTCGGGGGCGGTGGTCTCGGTGCTCATCGGTGGGTGCTCAGTCAGCGACGGGGTCCGGGGAGCGCGATGACGCCCTCGGGCAACGGCGGCAGCCCGGCGATGGT
This sequence comes from Ornithinibacter sp., assembly GCA_035458265.1. Lineage (GTDB taxonomy): Bacteria > Actinomycetota > Actinomycetes > Actinomycetales > Dermatophilaceae > Fodinibacter. The sequence goes on from DATIAB010000157.1 coordinate 6,829, forward strand.
GCACAGCAGGTCGGACCAGGCCAGCAGGTGGTCGCCGACGTCGGGACCGAGCGGGGTCCAGGACGCGCGGACCTCCATCTCGACGCTCGCAGGTCGGTCGGCCAGGCCCGCGAAGCTCTGGGAGACCACCCGGGTCACCGTGCCTGCCTCGGCGGTGTAGTCGACGCCACGCATGGCCAGGGCGTCGACGAGCCAGCTCCAGCCCACCTCGCCGAGCACGGGATCCGTGGCCAGCTCGGGCTCCAGCTCGGCTCGGGCAAACGTCACCGCCCGCCACTGACCACCCCACGGCTCGGGTGCGCTCGGGTCGTGGAGGAGGACGAAGCGCCCGGAGGCGAGGTCGTCGTCGGTGTCGCGGGGATCGACGACGTCGGCAGTGAGCGCGACGGCGTACGGGGCGATGCGTTGCGGTGCCGGGACCTCGGTGAGCCGGATCTCGGGGCGGAGGCGGGCACGGTGGAGATCCTTGAGTGCGCGGGCGAACTCAGGGGACTCCCGACCGGTGACGCTGCGGCTGGACACGCCTGCAATGTATGCCGTCCGGGTGGCAGGCCTCGATAGGCACGCCGCTAGGGTCGTGCAGTGCTCGCCCTCCTGGCCCTCGGGTCCTCCGTCGCATGGGGGACCGCTGACTTCTTCGGCGGGCTGCTGAGCGGCCGCCGGCCCGCGATCGCCGTCGTCGGCTGGTCCCAGGGACTGGCGTTCCTCGTGATCAGCACGGTCGTGCTCGTGCGTGGGGACGTGTCGTGGCAGGGCTGGCCGGCCTGGGCGCTCGCCGCCGGACTCAGCGGGATGATCGGGCTCGTCAGCTTCTACACGGCCCTGTCGACGGGGACCATGGGAGTCGTCGCGCCGATCGCGGCCCTCGGTGTCATCGTTCCGGTCGCCCTCGGAGTCGCCTCGGGAGAGCAGCCCTCGGGGTGGGCGTGGGTCGGGATGGTCGTCGCGATCGTGGGAGTCACCCTGGCCTCCGGCCCCGAGGTCAGCGGTGCCGTGTCCGCCCGCCCGGTCGTGCTCGCGGTCCTGGCGGCCCTCTGCTTCGGCCTCGCACTCTTCTTCATCGACCGTGGGGCCCGTGAGTCGACCCTCATGACCTTGTGGGGCATGCGGGCGACCTCGGTGACGGTGCTGCTCGTCGTCGCCCTGTCGGTGCGCAGCGTCGGTGGCGTGCGGCCGGTGGAGTGGCCCGCGCTGCTGGCGGTCGGGTGCGGCGACCTCCTGGCCAACGCCCTGTTCGCCGTGGCGTCCTCCCGGGGGCAGGTGAGCGTGGCCGCCGTGCTCGGGTCGCTCTACCCCGTGGTCACGGCGGTCCTCGCGTGGGCCGTGGTCAAGTAGCGGCTGCGCCCCGTCCAGGTCCTCGGGTCGGCAATGGCCGTCGCCGGGGCCGTCGTCATCGCCGTGTGAGCCGGGTGGGAGGATTGGCGATCGTGACTGCCGACCCCCGTTCCTCCGTCCTCGTTCGCGCCGCCCGCGGGCAGTCCGTGCCGCACGCACCCGTCTGGTTCATGCGCCAGGCCGGCCGCTCGCTCCCCGAGTACCGGAGGGTGCGTGCCGGCGTCGGCATGCTCGAGTCCTGCCGGCGACCTGACCTGGTCACCGAGATCACCCTGCAGCCGGTACGCCGCCACGGGGTGGATGCCGCGATCTTCTTCTCCGACATCGTCGTCCCCCTGTCGGCGATAGGGGTCGACCTCGACATCGTGGCCGGTGTGGGCCCGGTCGTGGCCACCCCGATCCGCACGCGCGCCGACCTCGCCCAGCTGCGCGACCTCACGCCCGAGGACATCCCGGACATCGCCGAGTCCGTGCGCCTGCTGACCGCCGAGCTCGGGGGCACCCCGCTCATCGGCTTCGCGGGGGCACCCTTCACCCTGGCCTCCTACCTCGTCGAGGGTGGCCCGTCGAAGAACCACGAGCACACCAAGGCCCTCATGCACGGCGACCCGCAGCTGTGGCACGACCTGTGTGCCCAGCTCGCTCAGATCTCCGGCACCTTCCTGCGCGTCCAAGCGCAGGCGGGTGCCTCGGTGGTGCAGCTGTTCGACTCGTGGGCCGGCGTCCTCAGCAAGGCCGACTACACGGTATCCGTGATGCCGCACTCGGCCGCTGCGCTGGGTGCGGTCGCCGACCTCGACGTGCCGCGCATCCACTTCGGTGTCGGCACCGGCGAGCTGCTCCCGCTCATGGGCCGGGCCGGCGCGGAGGTCGTGGGTGTGGACTACCGCGTCTCGCTCATCGACGCGATCGAGCGCCTCGGAGGGCGCTACGCCGTGCAGGGCAACCTCGACCCGGCGCTGCTCTTCGCGCCGTGGGAGCCCCTCGAGCAACGCGTGCGGGCCATCGTCGAGGAGGGGAGGGCGGCTCCGGGGCACATCGTCAACCTCGGCCACGGCGTGCTGCCCGACACCGACCCCGACGTCCTGACGCGCGTCGTCGAGCTGGTGCACGAGGTCTCCGCCCGGTGAGCCGCACCCCGCCCCTGCGGGGTCGTGGGCTGCGTCTGGAACCGCTCGCGACCTCGCATGCCGCGGAGATGGAGCACGTGCTCGCGGATGCCGGGCTCTACGAGTACATCGGCGGGTCGCCACCGTCGCGGGCCGAACTCGACGCGAGGTATGCCCGGCAGGTGGCCGGACCGCGCGGCGACGCCTTCGCCTGGCACACCTGGGTGGTGCGTCTCGCCGACGACGGCTGCGCGGTCGGCCAGGTCCAGGCGACCGTCCACGGGGACGACGGGGTCGCCGAGCTCGCGTGGACGATCGGTGCGCCGTGGCAGGGTCGTGGACTCGCGTCGGATGCCGCGGCGCTCGTCGTCGAGTTCGTCGTCGCCTCGGGCGTCGGCCGGGTCATCGCCCACATCCACCCGGAGCACCTCGCGTCACAGCGGGTCGCGGCGCGGTTGGGCCTGGTCCCGACGGGGCGCACCGTGGATGGCGAGGTCGAGTGGGAGGCGCGCCACGGCATCCGCGGCCGGTGACGGGGCCTGTCAGCGGGCCTCGTCGCGCCGTGATCGGGTGGCCAGGCGGAGGCGGGCGGTGAAGGGCCCGCACGCCCGCACGCCTGCGCGTCAGCCGGCGGCGGGGGGCTGCGTCGTCGCAGGGGCAGATGCCGGCGCGCCTGCCGGAGCCGGCACCAGGTTCGAGGTCGGCACCCGGCGACGGCGCAGGAAGACCACGACGGGCACGATCACGAGGGCGGCTGCCGCGGCGAACGGGAGCACGGCACCGACGGCGGTCAGCAGCATCGTCACGGACGCGGTATACGCCCGCCACCCGGCGGTCAGCCCGGCGAGGAAGCCGGTGTCGTCCCCGGCGTCCGCGAGGACCTGCTCGTCGGTGCTGAGCCGCACCTCGACGGGGGCGAGGGCCACGGCATCCTCGAGGGCGGCGAGCTGGGTCTGCA
>DATIAB010000158.1:0-11971 GCA_035458265.1 Ornithinibacter sp.
GACGCCTGCGCGGCGCTCGACGTCGACCCGGATGCCGTCGACGTGCCCGGCATCCACGCCCTCACCAAGGACATCGCGCACGGGTTCGCCCGGCCGATGGCACCCGTCGGGTCCTACATCCTCGGGCTGGCGGTGGGCGCCCGCGCCGCCCGGGGCGAGGTGGTCGACGCGGCTGCGCTCAGCGATGCGATGCGGTCGACCTTTCCCGCCAGGCCCCGCCCCCGACCCTGACCCTGATCTGACCCGGCCCTGATCCTCACCCCGACCCACAGGGCCCCACCCCATCGAAGGACCCTCATGGACGGCATCTCCCTCACCACCCTCGCCGACGAGCTGCTCGAAGCGGCCCGAGAGGGCAGCAGCGGACGGGCGGCACGCACGATCCACGGGGGTCACGAACGGGTGCTGCGCGAGACCGTCATCGCGATCCTGGCCGGGCACGGGCTCGCCGAGCACGAGAGCCCCGGTGAGGCGACCCTGCAGGTGCTGCGGGGGCGCGTGCGGCTCGACTCCGAGCCCGACACCTGGGAAGGGTCGGCGGGGGACCACACCATCATCCCGGGGCGCCGGCACGCCCTGACCGCGCTCGAGGACTGCGCCGTCCTCCTCACCGTCGTCAAGCCGTAGCGCAGGTATCCCGACTGATTGCACATCAGCCACCTCAGGAGGCCCGTTTCGGGCGCCCTGAGGTGGCTCATGCGCAATCAGTGCTTTATCAACTTGACGGTTGATCAACGATAGGGTTGAATAGGGGGATGCCGGACACGAGCACCGCCGTCGACCTGGGCTTCGCAGCCCTCGCCGACCCCGTCCGGCGGGCGATCATCGCGCGCCTCAGCCGTGGACCGGCCACGGTGAACGAGATCGCCGAGCCCTTCGACATCAGCCTCCAGGCGGTCTCGAAGCACATCCAGGTCCTCGAACACGCAGGCCTGGTCACCCGCACCCGGGAGGCCCAGCGCCGCCCGGTGCACCTCAACCCCGAGGCGCTCGAGGCCCTGACGGCCTGGATCGACGGCTACCGGCTGGTCCACGAACAGCAGTTCCGCCGCCTCGACGGCCTCCTCGCGGCCGATGTCACCGCCTCGGTCGCACCCCACACCACCAAGGAGCACCCATGAGCAACAGCCTGCACCTCGACATCCCGGCCGGCGTGCCGTGGATCGACTTCACCCGCGAGTTCGACGCCCCCGTGGCGGCGGTCTTCGACGCCCACCGCGACCCCGAGAAGGTCAAGCAGTGGCTCGGCCCGAACGGCATCCAGATGGACATCGACCGCTGGGACTTCACCACCGGTGGGGGCTACTCGTACACGCACAGCAACGAGCACGGCAGGTTCGGCTTCCGCGGGGTCTTCCACAGCATCCGCGAGAACGAGTTCGCCCTGCAGACCTTCGAGTTCGACGGCGCCCCCGACGAGGTCGCCCTGGAGTTCATGTGGTTCGAGGACCTCGGCGACGGCCGGTGCCGCCTGCGTGGGCGCAGCATCGGGCGCACCGTCGAAGGGCGCGACGCGATGGTCGAGTCGGGCATGGAGCACGGCATGGCCCAGGGCTACGAGCGCCTCGAGGCCCTCGTCACCGCTGCCGCCTGACGCGTCAGGACCGGGCCGGGGCGAGGCGGCAGGCCGAGTCGCGCACCGTCGGGGTGACGTCCGGGCCGACGACGAGGCCGAACTGGACGTCGGAGCACGTGACGTCCTCGATGAGCCCGCCCGCCCGCCCGGACCAGATCAGCGCGGCTCGCGACGACCCGCGGATGCCCACACCGCGCAGCACCGGCACCGCGTCGTCGGACGCCTGGACACCGACCTGGCCCTCGGTCACGGTCGAGTCGAGCACGGTCGGGCGGGCCGTGCCGGTCGCAGCGACACCGACGCCGTTGTCGCTGAACGTCCCCTGCGTCACCGACCCCGAGCTGCCCTCGAGGAAGCACAGCCCGCACTGCCCGTTGCCGCGGAAGGTCGACGACACGATGCTCGCCACGTGGCCACCGGTGAGGACGATGCCGGCCGAGCCGTTGTCGGCCAGCTCCGCGTCGGTCACCTCCAGGGTGGTCGCCGTGCCGCCCGGCCGGGACTGCGGGTCGTACATGAGGATGCCGGCGCCCCCCGTGCCGTCCTCCTGCGCCACCCCACCGGAGATGGCGACGCCGGTCGCCACGAGCGAGACGGACGGACCGGCGAGCACGACGTTCGCCGGCGCCTTCCCGAGGTGCCGCAGTGTGAGGTCCTTGAGCTCGACGCGGCCGTCGGCGATGGCGAGCACGCCGAAGTCCTGCGCCGTCGACTCCAGCGTCGAGCTGCCGACCCCCGCACCCCGCACGGTGATGGGCGAGAGCAGCACGAGCACGTCGTCGAGGGTGTGCGTTCCCGCGGCGAGCACCAGCGTGGACCCGGCGGGCAGCGTGGCCACCGCCGCCAGCAGGTCGTCGCCCGGTGCGACCTCGAGCGTGGTGGGCTCGGGCTTCGCGAGGCCGGTCATGCTGGCCCGCAGCTGGCGCAGCACCGCCCCGGCCACCGGCCCCTGCGCCGTCACGTCGGCGAGCCCGTCCTCGAGGAGGGTCACGACCTCGGCCCCCCGACACCCCGCGGAGTCCAGGGCAACTCGCGCCCTGGTGAGCGCTTCCTGGAACACGGCATCCGGGTCCGTCGGCGCGGCTGATGTGGAGGGCGCAGCAGAGCTGGGGCGCGCTGGGGCCGCCGAGGCCGACGGGAGCGGCGTGGGGGCGGCCTCGACGTCGTCCACGGGGCCGAACCCGTCGACGTAGCGCTGGGTGGCGTCGACGATCGCCGCCACGGCCACGGCACAGCCGTCGGGGCCGGTGCTCTGCGCCGACTCCGTCGGCGGTGCATCCGGGGTCGAGCCCGTGCAGCCGCCGAGGAGGACCGACACCGAGAGGACGACGGCGCCCACACCCGCGCAGAACCCGGGTGCGCGTCGGCTCCTCACACGGCGACCCTATCGCCGGGCCAGCCGGATCGGGGGACCTGTCGCCGTGCCCCGCGGATCACGACGAGGCCGGCGAGCAGGAGCACGAGCAGCACCACGGACGCAGGCGCCGACCCGACGGCACCGGGGCTGGATGCCGTCGCCGCGCCTCGGCGGTCCGTGCCGGGGTCTGTCGCGTCGAGGGGAGGACGTGGCTGCAGGTCACGGGGGCCGGCCAGCAGCGGCGACACCGCGTCCGCCGCCACCGTCGCTGCTGACTCTGTCGCTGCTGTCACCGTCGCTGCTGTCACTGTCATCGCCACTGCGGCGCCCGTCACTGCTGCCACCACCGGGTGCGAACCCACGGCGACGGCGGGCGAGCCCGGTGCGAGGGTCGCGCTCATCGTGCCGTGGTCGGTGTGCTCGAGGCCGAGGACGTGCCCCAGCTCGTGGACGAGCACCGCGAGCAGGCTCATGGCGCCGCCGAGCCCGGCCCAGCCCCAGCCGGCGGCGTCGGCGTCGAGGCGGATGGTGCGGCCGACTGCCTGGGCGAGGTCGGTGCCGTCCATCGACTCGATGACGACCCGGACGCCGGCGAGCAGCTCGGGGTCCGCGCCGGCCGATACCCACAGGTCCCGGGCCTCCCGCAGCAGCCGGGCCCCGGCCGCCTCGAGAGCCGCCGGGTCGGTCAGGTCCGGACCGCCGGGGCCGAGCGCCGTGGCGGTCAGGCGGGAGTCGTCGTCACGGATCGTGCCGACCCCGGTGGCGGTGCCGATCGTGGCTCCCTGGGCGGAGCCGAGGCTCAGGATGACGGTCTCGTCGTCCTCGGCGGTGCGGTCGCCGACGACGACGATCGTGACCGAGCGTGTCGTCTCCCCGGGAGCGAAGGTCAGCGTGATGCCGGCGGGGGCCCAGGCCAGGTAGTCGGTGCCGCTGGTCGCCGTGCCGCCGCTGATCGTCACCACGACGGTGACGGTCTCGGTGGACGCCTGGGAGAGCGTCACCGGGATGGACAGGGTGGTCTGGCCGCTGCGGCCCTCGGTGGTCGAGGCGCTGCCGATGGACACCGTCGGTGGGGTCGGGGACGTACCGCCGCCACCCCCGCCGCCGCCACTGCCGCCGCCGCCGCCTCCGGTCGACGTCGAGGCATAGGCGGGGTCGTCCGTGCGCAGCCGGGCGCTGGAGAACGTCGCGCTCGAGCCCCGAGCCAGCATCCCGATGTGGCCGTCGACGACGCCCGCGTTGTAGCCGGTGCTCACCGCGAACTGTCCGTCGACCTGCAGGCTGGCCGAGGCGCCCTTGAGGGTGAGGACGAGGGAGTAGGCACGGCCGGAGACCAGGGCCCACGGGACGACCGCGTCGACCACCCAGCCGCCGCGGGGGGTCACGTGGCCGAGCAGCACGCGCTGACCGGTCACGTCGAGCACGGCGACCTTGAGGTCGTCGGGGGCGTAGACGTCGAAGGCGAGGCCGGCGATGCCCGCGGTGGCGACGCTGGTGGTCACCTCGAGCCACGAGGTGCTCGCGACGCGACCACCCGTGAGGCCGCCCGTCACGGCATCCGGCACGGGGATGACGGCCAGCGCGGACTGACCTGCCGGGGCGGAGCCGGTGAGGCCGCCGGCTCCCGAGGTCCAGGTGCCCGAGGGCCGGGTCGACACCGACGACGCGCTGGTCGTCAGGTCGATGGCCCGGTCGAGGGTGACCTGGGGCGGAAGCACCCGTACGCGCACGTTGTCGAACTGGCCCCGGGCATTGTCCGACCCCATGCCGACCATGCCCTTGTTGAGACCGTAGGCGACGCCGCCGATCATCCTCGGTGCGTAGGTGTGCGTCAGGGCGACCTTGCCGTTGGCCTGGACGGTGACCGTCGTGCCGTTGACGGCGACGATGAGGTCGATGAACGTGCCGGCCTTCAGCAGCGACGGCGCCTGCACGTCGTAGACCCAGCCCGCGGCCGTGCGGCGGCCGAGGACGAGCTTGTTGATCGACACGTCGACGCCGGCGAACTTGAAGTCGGTGGGGGAGAAGTAGTCGAAGATGATGAAGGCGTTGGCCTTCCAGCCCGCGAGCGGCTTCTGGGTGGTGATCGACGCGACGATCTCGTAGTAGATCGGCAGGTAGCTGTCGACGTAGAACACGGCGGCGGCGTCCTGCCCCAGGCTGGCGGCGGCGACACTCAGTGCACCCCCCTGGATCGTGAAGGTGCCCGAGTCGACGAAGAACCCGTCGAGTGTCGTGGAGGTGTTGAACTCCGCCGAGCGCAGCACGTCGCGGGTGCCGCCGGGAATGTTGCCGGGCTGCGGGTCGCGGGGGCCGCCGGTCTGGTCCTGCCACTCGTCGTCCTTCTGGGTGACGACGCCGATCTCGCCGTAGGGCTCGCCGTTGCGGCTGGCCGACTGGGCCCCCACGAGCTGGGAGATCGTGGGGTCGGCACCCTGGGCGGCGGAGAGCCGGTAGAGGAACTCCGGGAGGCCGGGCAGCACCTGGCGGCTCACGGCCGCGGCGCCGAACGGTGCGAACGGGACGATGAAGCTGTTGAACTCGCCGACCCAGTCGATGAGGCGGTCGCCACCGGTGTTGCCGATGAGCACGTCGAGCCCGGCGCCGCCGTAGGCGCGGTCCTCGTAGGTCACGTCCGTGTCCGTGGTGTCGTTGAGGCCGGCGTCGGTCGTCAGCAGGTCGTCTGCCTGGAGGAGGTCGTTGCCCCAACCGCCCCACAGCGTGTCCCTGCCCGTCCCGCCGACGAGCCAGTCGTTGCCGTGGGCCCCGAAGACCGCGTCGTCGCCGTCGGATGCCGTGCCGGTGGTGCCGGCTCGGCGGTCGGTCGCGTCGTTGCTGAGGAACCAGGCCAGGCCGCTGCCGGTCTTGCTCAGCGTGCCGTTGGTGTTCAGGAGGATGACGCGCCGCGCGTCGTACTCGTCGTAGAGCACGAAGTCACCACTCGCGGTGTCGAACCCGAGGAGGGTGCCGTCGTTGAACGGGCGGTTCCAGCCGGTCTCCACGGTGCCGGTCGGCGTCGCGCCCGTGTACCGGGCGGCGAAGGAGGTCGCGAGGGCCTCGGCGCCGGACACGGCGTCGTCGCCCGAGGCGCCGTGGAGGAAGTCGTCGTCGAGCCCGCCGAAGATGACGTCGTTGGCGAAGAGCGGCCGGAACAGCGGGTCGTCGAAGTCGCCGTTGAGCGAGAAGGGCGTGATGTCGACGACCTTGGTGAGCTTGTTCGTCGGGAACAGGATCGCCACCTGGAGGCGGCCCGGCGTCGTGATCTCGACCTGGAGGTTTGCGGTGGTGAGGCCGTTGAGCGGCTCGGTCGATCCGTTGCGGCTGGTGAAGATGCGCCCGTCGTCACCGATGATGCCGTCGGTCCCCGTGCCGCCGGAGATCCAGTCGTGGCCCCAGCCGCCCACGATGTCGTCGTCGCCGGCGTCGCCGAAGACCACGTCGTTGCCGCCGCCGGTGTAGACGGTGTCGTCGCCGCCCTCGCCGTGGACCTCGTCGGAGCCCCACACGTCTTCCACGGCGGTGCCCGAGCCGGCCGAGTCCGGCTGGGTGGTGGTGGGGAACAGATCCGGGTTGAGGTCGGGGCCACCCGGCGTGTAGTCGAGCAGGACCACCGCGCGCGGGAGGAGCCGGACGTCGGCGGGGCCGTAGTTGTCGTAGGTGAAGGTCCGGTACGCGGTCGTACCGGTCGTCGTGTTCGTCACGGTGACCAGGCGCAGGACCTGGCCGTTGTCGCCGATGACCGTGTCGGAGTCACGGCCGTGCAGGAGTGCCTCGTTGTTGCGGCTGGTCTGCGTGCCGGCGCCGCCGAAGAGCAGGTCGCCGGCGTCGGGGCGGTCGCCCATCGTGAGCAGCGAGAACAGGTCGGAGCTGCCGCCGATGATGTCGTCGCGGCCGAGGCCACCGAACACGGCGTCGCGCCCGCCGCCACCCTCGATGTAGTCGTCGCCGTCGGTGGCGCTCTCGGTGGAGGGCGTGATCACGAGCAGCCCGGTTGCCCCACGGGTGGCACCGACCCGGGCGCCGTCGATCGAGCCGTCGCCCTGGATGACGTCGTCGCCGAGCTGGCCGAAGATCATGTCGTCGTCCGCGCCACCGGCGAGGTAGTCGTCGCCGAAGCGGTCCGCAGCGGTGTCATCGGCGTGGTCGTCGAGGGTGATCCGGAAGTCGGACCACGCTGTGGCACCTGCGGGGTCGTTCTGCCACGCCTCGGTGACGTTCGCCGTACCGGCCGTCAGGAGGTCCGTGCTGTAGATCTGCCCGCTGCTCAGCACGCGGAACCGGGGGCTGCGGTGGTCGCCGAAGGTGGTGGTCCGGTCGAGGGTGGCGTTGTCGCCGAGCACGAGGTCACGCCCGGTGCCCGCGTCGATGTCGTCGCCGTCCGTGCCACCGATGAGGACGTCCTCGCCGCCGCGGCCGCGGATCGTGTCGGCCCCGCCGGTGTCGTTGTCGGTGACCGCCAGCCTGGCCACCTGCAGCTCTCCGCCGAGGACGAGCCAGGTGACGACGCCGTGGTCACCGATGACCAGGTCGTTGCCGGCGCCGACGTCGATGGTGTCGCCGAGGGCGCCGCCGAGGACGACGTCGAGGCCGGTGCCGGTCGTGATCTCGTCGCCGCCGCCGATCGTGGCGTCCTCCGTGCTGAGCACGCCCGAGGCCATCGGAAGGTCGCCCCATTGCCGGGTCTCGTCCGCGACGGCGGTGAACCGGCCGTTGTCGCCGAGCACGATGTTGCGCCCGTCACCGCCCGTGATGGTGTCGGCGCCGTTGCCGCCGAACACGACGTCGTCGCCGTTGCCGGTGGTCACGATGTCGTCGCCGCCGTATCCGAGGTCGGTCGACCAGATCCGGTCGAGGTCGGCCGGAGCGCCGTCGAGGAGCACGAAGTCGACGAACCCGTGGTCGGCGAGCACGATTCCGATGCCCTCGCCCGTCTCGATGTCGTCGCCGCCGGCGCCGCCGAGGACGGTGTCGAACCCGAGCCCGGTGGTCACGATGTCCTTTCCGCCGATGCTCGGGTCCACGGTGATGACGAGGCCGACGAGGCGCCCCTCCACGCCGTCGGTCGTGTCGCCGAGGCCGCCGTGCCCGGAGACCGCGACCGCCACGGCCTCGAGCTGCTCCAGCTGGGCCGCCGTGAGCACCGCGGACCCGAGCCCGGTGAGCGGCAGGGCGCCCGGGGTGAACCACAGCACCCGGCCGCGGTCGCCGATGACGATGTCGCCGCCGGAGCCGCTGTCGATCTCGTCCTCGCCCTGGCCGCCGATGATGACGAGTGGCAGCGTCGACCCAGTCGCGTCGACCGTGTCGTCGTCGCTGCCGGAGGCCTGCGGGACGCCGAACGACTCGGTGTGGCGCCGGGTGACCTCGACGAGCACGTGGGACGGTTCGCCGTCGCGCTGCGTCCCGGCCGCGATGGTGACGACGGATCCCGAGACCGAGGTCGGGCCGACCAGGACCCCGTTGACCCAGATGCGGTGGCCGACGAGCTCGTGGGCCCCGATGCCCAGGGTCGCGAGGTCGAGCACGAACGGACCGCTCACCCGGAACTGGGCGGCCGTCACGGTGTCGACGGTGACGACGACGGCGTCGCCGGGCACGAGCGAGTCGAAGAGCCCGACGAGGTCGAGGCGCGAGCTCACGACGTAGCGCTGCGGGTCGACGACGGAACCGTTCACCGTGACGCTGACGACGGCATCCTTGGAGACGGGCTCGTCGCCGTCGTCGAGGTCGGTGGCGAGGCCGAGCACGTTGTCGTTCGGCCCCTGCGTGTTGAGCACGAAGAAGCCGTCCTGGCCCTGGGTGAGCGCCACCGTGACGGTGTCGTCGCCGAGCCCGGTGTTCAGCCAGGTCGTCGTGCGGACACCGGTGCGCTGGTGGGTGCCGTCGATGGTGATCGTGTCTGCGCCGCCACCGGCCCAGATCCGGATGCCGTCCGCGAACGTGCCGCTCGCCGCCGCGCGGTAGGAGATGCCGGCCGGGGCGAGGCCGACGACGAAGATCTCGCCGTTCGCGGCGAGGTCGGCGTCGCGGGCGATCGCGGCGGCGGCGACGTCGGTGACGAGGACGTTCGGGTCGGCGACGTTCGTGCCCTCGTCGCTGACCAGCAGGGTGTGGCGCCCGGTGCCGAGGTCGAGGTTCAGGGTGCCCTCGACGGCATCCAGGTCGCCGGCCAGGAACTGCGGGCGACCGGTGAGGTCGACGTCGGCCGTCGAGGAGATGTAGACCCGGTCGTCGCCGGCGCCGAAGGTGACGTTCGTCAGGGGCAGCGTGCCGCGGACGGTGAGCACGTCGTGGCCGGAGCCGAGCGCGAGGTTGAGCGCCTCGAGGCCGCGGTACTCGACCCCGTCGCGGCGGGAGGCGTCCGTGGCGGGGGCGGCGGTGCCGAGCGCGTCGAGGCGGATCGTCACGGGGTGCAGCGGGTCCTCGTTGACCTCGCCGCGGAAGCCGATGACGAACGACGAGCCCAGGGCCCACACGTAGACGCTCGAGGCGCACCGGGTGGCGCCGGCGGTCCCGCACGTCATCGACACACCGGGGTCCGCTCCGCCGGTCTGCGGGAAGAGCAGCAGCTGCAGGGTCTGGCGGATGGCCTCGGCGCTGGTGCCGACGGCGAACGTCGCGGCGCCGATTCCGGTCACGACCCCACCGACGACCTGGGACAGCACGATCGTGAACTCGGTGGCGCCGGAGCGCGGCGTCACGGTGAAGACCTGGTCGAGCGCGCGCGGCCGGCCGTCCTCGTCCTCGCCCCCGGTGCCGGCCACCATGTCCAGGCCGGTGAGTGAGGTCTGGGTCAGCCGGCCCAGGTTGTCGGTGAGGTCGGCCGAGTCGTCGAGCCACGCGGTGTCGCTGCCGGCCCCGCCGTCGATGGCGAGCAGGGCGTCGAGCAGGTCGAGCAGCCCGTCGCTGCTGCCGATCCGGAACGCGTCGTCCCCGGCGCCGCCGAGCACCCGGGTGTGGCCGACGATGGTGCGCACGTGCACGGTGTCGGAGCCGGCACCGGCGTCGACCGTGGTCGTGCCGATGTGCGTCGACTCGACGGTGAAGGTGTCGGCGCCGTAGCCGAGCAGCACGGTGAGGTCCTCGAAGGCCGCGTAGCCGATGCCGCCGAGCAGCAGCTGACCGTCGAGCACGGCGTCGTCGGCCATGCCCAGGCCCCTCAGGCGGTCGGAGGTGAGGGTGCCGAGGTCGGCGGCCGGGCTGTCCTCGTTGTGGATGACGAGCACGTCGACCTGGGCCGGCTCGATGGCGCCGGCCGTCGTGGCCGTGATGGGCGGCGGCTCGTCCGACGCCTCACCCGGCAGGAGGGTGGGCAGGTAGCCGTCCAGGCTCAGCTGAACCGGCGGGGCGGGGTCGTCGCCGCCGCTCACGAACAGCGGGCCGCGGATGGGTGTGACGCGGCGGGCCCGGTCGGCGAAGGCCTGCACGTCACTGCCGTCGACGACGGTGTCCTGGATGGCGCGGATCGTCACGGTCTGCGCGTTCATCCACGTGGATGCCGTGAAGTCGAGCCGGAGCGACCCGTCACCGAGCACCGTCTGCCCGGCACCGGCGACGAACTCCACCTGCAGGCGTGAGCAGCCACTCGGGAGCCCGCAGTTCGGGCCGCCGATGTCGAGCGAGGAGGTGAGCAGCGGTTGCAGGACGACGGTCACGATCTCGGCGCCGGTGGGCGCGCGGGTCAGGCGCACGGTGTAGCTCGCCGTGGCACCGAACTGGCCGGCCAGGGCACCTTCGACCAGGCGCAGCACGCTGTCGCCGGTCGGGTCCACGACGACACCGGCCGTGTCGGCGTCGTGGACGAGGACCGGTACGGTGCCGACCGTCGTGCCGGGGATCCCGACGACGACGACCTGCGTGCCGGTGGTGATGGCGGTCGTCCCCCACGGGTCCACCACGGTGATCGTCGTGGCGGTGTTGGAGGCCACCACCCGGTAGAACAGCTCCCCGGTGGCGCCGACGATGCGGATGAGCGCGCCGGTGAGCCCGCCGTTGTCAGTGGGAAGGATCGTGTCGACGGTGATCGTCCGGTGGTCGCCGGTGACGTCGGGGTCGGTCACGGTGCCGGTGACCTGGCCCGCCGCCGACGGTGCCGTGTACCCGGTGATGACGTAGGTGCTCGTGGAGTCCGGCAGGACGTCCCACGCCTCCTCGACGACGATCGTGTCGGCGAGGTTGGTCCAGATCGTGCGCACCTGGCCGGCGCCGGTGCCGCCGGTGATCCGGACGAGGTAGCCGCGGAGGGCGCCCGGGGTGAACGGGGTCCCGGCGACGGTGAACTCGTCGTCGCGCCCCGTGCCCGCGGCGACCTGGCCGCTCATCGTGTCGGTGCTCGTCACGGCCCCGGCCACGAGGGTGACGTGCTGGCCCTCGACGGTCCCGTCACCGACGGCGAACACCCGGATCGTCCGCAGGGCGTCGAAGTCGGCGGTCGTGAACGTGAGGATGAGGACCGAGGACGGGGCCAGGCCCTCCGCGGCGTCGACGAAGGCAGCGGAGGTGTCGAGCTGGAGGAGCAGCTGCGGGCCGGCCGTGATCCGCACGGTGACGGTGGCGAGGGGTGCCCGGGTGAGCTTGACCTGGTAGGTGGCACTCGTGCCGCCGGTACCGGAACCGCCCACCGGCTCCACGACCGTGACCCCGCCGTCGGGCTGGACCACGACGACGCCGGTGCGGTCGTCGTCGAGCAGGCTGACGACGGTGTTGGCCACGGCCAGCTGGTCGTACTCGCCGACGCCGCGCACCATCCAGCTGCTCGAGCCGTCGGGCGCGACCGCCCAGGCGCTCGCGAGCGTCAGGGTGGATGCCGCGTTGCCGGTGATGAGTCGCGTCTGGCCGGCCCCGGCACCGCTGGTGATGACGACCTCGCGCCCCGCGAGCGCGTCCGTGGCGAACGTCGTCCCGGCCAGGGTGAGCCCGGTCGCCGTGGCGGAGGCGACGGTGCCGGTGTGCCGGCCGATGACCATGGTCTGGAGCGGGACGTCGCGCTCGCCCTCGGAGGAGTGGTCGAACATCGCCCGCACGAACAGGCTCAGCGC
>DATIAB010000159.1:0-7107 GCA_035458265.1 Ornithinibacter sp.
AGCCTGACCGAGCTGCGACACGGCATCCGGCCCGGTACCGGACGGGGTTGATTTCGCCCTCGGAATAGTTGATGCATCAACTAGCGTTGGGTCCAGTAGCCTCCGATCAGGGGGATCCAGAAGCACCGAGGAGCTGAAGACCATGCCAGCCGTGACCGTTGACGACATCCTGACCCTGCCGCGCGTGTCCCACCCGCTGCCGGATGCCGTGACGCGCCAGGTGCGCTCGGTCACGACCGCGCCCAGCGGCTTCGAGGGCGAGGGCTTCCCGGTGCGGCGGGCCTTCGCCGGGGTCGACCTGGCGGCGCTCGACCCGTTCATCCACATGGACCAGATGGGTGAGGTCGAGTACGCCCCGGGTGAGCCCAAGGGCACCGCGTGGCACCCCCACCGTGGCTTCGAGACCGTCACCTACATCATCGACGGCGTCTTCGACCACCAGGACAGCCACGGCGGCGGCGGCACGATCACGAACGGCGACACCCAGTGGATGACCGCGGGCTCCGGCCTGCTGCACATCGAGGTTCCGCCCGAGTCGCTCGTGCTCTCCGGTGGCCTCTTCCACGGGCTGCAGCTGTGGGTGAACCTGCCCGCGTCGATGAAGATGTCACCCCCGCGCTACCAGGACATCCGCGGCGGCGAGGTCGCCCTGCTCTCCAGCCACGACGGCGGTGGGCTCGTGCGGGTCATCGCCGGCGAGGTCGACGGCCACCAGGGCCCCGGCATCACGCACACCCCGATCTCGATCGTCCACGCGACGGTGGAGGCAGGCGCGCAGCTGCGACTTCCGTGGAACCCGCAGTTCAACGCGCTCGTGTACGTCCTCAACGGACTCGGCACCGTCGGCCCCGACCGCCGCCCGATCCGGCAGGGCCAGCTCGTCGTGCTCGGCGCCGGTGACGTCATCGAGGTCGGCGCGAACGAGCAGCAGGAGAGCCGCAGCCCGAGCCTGGACCTCTACATCATGGGTGGGCGTCCGATCAAGGAGCCGGTGGCGGCCTACGGCCCGTTCGTCATGAACACGCGCGCCGAGCTCGTGCAGGCCTTCGAGGACTTCCAGGCGGGCAGGCTCGGCACGATCCCGTCAGAGCCCCACCCCGGCCACACCCTGCGCTGACCCGGGCGCTGACCGCGGGGCACCGTCGACCGGGCGGTCGATGGTGCCCCATGGGTCAGCCGGGCCGGCGGCCGAGCAGGATGACCGTCGCCACACCAGAGGCGCGTGCCCCGATCCGCTCGGCCGCGGTCGAGCGTTCCTCGGGGGCGAGGCGCACGAGGTCCATCGCGTCGCCCCACACCTGGCTGCGCCACGACCGGGCCAGCGTGCCGAAGGCCCACTCGTCGAGCGGCCCGAGGAGCAGGTCGAGCGCCGAGGACAGCGGCGACCACTGGGCAACGACCTCGCGCTGGACCTCGTCGGTCGTCTCGTCGATGATCGTGTTGACCAGTTCGTGGTCCTCCTGGCGCTCCCGGCGCCTCGCGTCCTCGAGGGTGTCCCAGCCGTCGAGGACGTCGACCAGGGCCAGCGCGAGGTCGTGGTTGATGTGGGCGTTGATGCCGAGCATCAGGGCCTGCAGGGGGTGGCAGTCAGGGTCCGAGCAGGCGTCCAGCGCCCCCCGCCAGACCTCCGGGCACCCCCGTGCAGGCACCGCGGTGACGGTGGCCTCGATGCCACCGTGGGCGTCGACGGCGTCGAAGTAGTAGTCCGCGAACCGGTCGAGCAGCCGGGTCACCCAGGGCCCGTCGTGGAACGAACCGTCGCGCACGCGATCGTGCACCCGCCTCGTCATGACGAGGTAGCACTCCGAGAACACGGCTCGGCGGTCACCGGTGGCCGACCAGAGCTGGGTCAGCGACTCCAGTCGTTGCTCGGCGGTCGCGGGGTCGCCCATGCGTCGCATCGTAGGGCGCGGCAACGACGGCCACCGGCGAACGGGGCGCCGGGGCGGGCCACGCGCTGTCAGGTGGCCGCGCGGCGTCCACCCGTGCTGCTCGCGGCAACCAGGTCGCCGCGAGCCGCGAGGGCCAGCTCGCGGACCCGGGCGAAGTCCTCGTCGGAGTAGACGCCCTTGACCCCGGAGACCGCGGCCAGCCGCATCCCGTGCCGGAGCCCGAGCTGGTAGATCTCCTTGACCTTCTCCCACTCGATGGCCCGACCGACGGTGAACGTCTCGTAGCGACCCTCCAGCGCGAGCGCGACGGTCTCGGCCAGGCAGGCGTAGACGACCCCGGAGGGCAGGCCGATGTCGCGCATCCGCACCTCACCGGGCAGCTCGATCTCGCCCGACTCCACGACCATGACGTCAGGGCGGCGGGCGACGTCCTCGGCGGACAGGTCCAGGGGCCTCGCGACGTCGGTGATGACGCAGCCGGGCTTGACGTCCATGATGTCGAGCACGCGCTTGCCGGCACCCGAGGTGGCGGTGACGATGACGTCCATGTGGCGCAGGTGGTCGCCCGGGGTGGCGGCCGCGTGCACCACGGCCCGTGGGTGCTCGCGCTCGATGTCCTTCTTGAGGGCGAGCAGCTTCGCGGTCTCGGGGGAGACCAGCCACAGCTCGTCGCTGGCCAGCGCCAGCAACCGGGCGCACACCGAGCCGATGGCCCCGGTGGCGCCCACGACCATGGCCCGTCCCCGGATGGCGCCGTCGTCGCCACGCTCCAGCAGCCCCAGCCTGTCCACCGCCTCGTGCGCGGCCCACAGGGCGCCGGAGGCGCTGTAGCTGTTGCCCGTGGTGATGGGCAGCGAGGACTTCCTCGCCACGGTCACCCCGGCATCCCCGACGACCTTGGTGAAGGCCCCGAGGCCCATCACCTGGGCGCCGAGGCGGCGCGCGAGCTCCGCGGCCTCCAGGAGCTTGTCGTAGGTGAACTCCGGGTCGTGGGCGAGGATCTCCTTCGGGGTTCCACCCACCGTGATGAGCCACCCCTCTGCCTCGGCCCCGGTCGGGGACGTCACGCCGGTCACGTGGCCGTACACGAACGGGGGGAGGTAGGCCATGCCCTTCTCGACGGCATCCATCACGACCGGGGGAGAGATCTTCGCGATCGTGCCGAGTGGCTCGACGTTGCGGAAGAACCTCTGCGACAGCGGGTGGATGACGAAGGCGAACCTGCTCTTGCGGCGCGGCCCGTTCGGCTGGAGGAGGCGCGGCTCGAGGCCGGCCGCGACGATCATCTCGAGCAGGTCGTCGTCACTGAGTCGCTCGGGGGCCCCGCCCGGTGCCCGCACGGCCGCGCGCATCATCGCCTCGAGGCTCGCCACGTCGACCGTCGCGTCGAACGGCTGCGGGGTGCTGTCGAGCACGAGGTCGACGTCACGGGAGGCGAGGTCGGCGAGCTGCTCGTCGGTCACGGCCGAGGTGATGACGGTCTTGCCGTGCAGGTCCGGAAAGCCGAAGGCCACCAGCTCGTGGTACGCCGCGACGACGACGTCGCTGTCCTGGGCGCGGTGCCGCAGCCACGAGCGGTTGACCAGCTCGGCCGGCACCAGGGCGCCGTCCAGGGCGGAGCGGACCTGCCGCACGGGCCACCGCGACAGCCGCGCACCCCTGCCGACCACCGGGATCGAGCCCAGCCGGTGCGAGAGGCCGGAGCCGGCCGCCGGGCTCTCGACGTGGAGGTTGTCCGTGTACTCACGCAGCACGCGGACCGCCCGGGAGTGGTCGGTGCCCAGCACGATGGTGCGCGCGTTGGTGAAGTAGCCCGGCATCTCGTACTGGACCCGTCGCACGGCCCACTCCTGAAGCACCTCGCGCAGCCGGTGCCCGTCGGTTGCCGTGCCGGCGGGCGCGGCCGCGACGAGCCGGGCCGTGGCCTTCGCGGGGTCGACGTCGAGCAGCCCGGTAGCCAGTGCCTCGGCGGCCCCGTTGACCGCGACCTGGTCGGCCAGCACGGACCAGCGCCGCACGAGCGTCTCCGCGGTGTCCACGTCACCGTCCGTGCCCAGGCGCAACAACCGGTACTGCCGGTGCAGGAACTCCACCCGCAGGTCGTGGTCGCGTGCGGACGAGCCCAGACTGATCTCGACGACGAGCAGCTCCGGGTCAGTGACCCGCGTCTTCCTGGGTGTCATGCGTTTTCCTCTCCGAAAGGTCTCAGGTCATCGCGTGCGCGTCGAACTCCGGGTGGGCCGCCATGAAGTCGAGCAGCGTGCCGGCGTAGCCCTCGAACGGCGGGCAGGCCAGGCCGGAGGCAGCCAGGTCGGTCGTGGTGTTCGTCGTGTCGTACGTCGTCGGCGAGGCGAAGTAGTCCAGGGCCTCGGCGGGAAGCCCGAGCAGCGCCTGCGCGCCCGGTACGTGGTCGACGAGGCTGTGCACCGGGGTCAACGGCAGCGGCACCCACACGACCCGCTTGCCCAGGTGCTCCGCGAAGGTCGTGACCACCTGCCGCACCGTCGGGGGATCGGGGTCGACGAGGGCGTACGTGCGCCCCTGCGACTCCTCGAGCACGGACAGCTCGTCCATGGCCCCGACGACGAAGTCCCTCGGCACGAGGCACACCCGCACCTCGTCCGCGTCTCCCAGTGCAGGGACCAGGGCCACCGACAGCTGGCGCTGCAGGAACGTGGCGAGGAAGTACGGGCCGTCGTACTTCTGCGTCTCGCCCGTCGCCGAGTCGCCGACGACGATGCCGGGCCGGTAGACGGTCGCCGGGACACCACCGGTCATGGCCGCGCGGACCAGCACCTCGGCGTCGTACTTGGTCCGCTCGTAGTGGTTGCGGAAGGTCTGGCCCTCCACGAGGGCGTCCTCCGTGAACCGCCCCTCGTAGCGCCCGCTGACGTAACAGGTGCTGACGTACTGCAGGCGGCGCAGGCCGCTCAGGCCTCGGCAGAGCTCCAGCACGTTCTCGGTGCCCTCGACGTTGACGCGGTGGGCGACCTCGGGCGGCACGGCCAGGTCGTAGACGGCGGCGAGGTGCCAGACCTCGGACACGTCGTCCAGCCGCTCGCGGTCCTCGGGTGACAGGCCCAGTCCGGATGCCGTGACGTCGCCGACCACGAGGCGGATCCGTCCCGATGTCGCCGGGTCGGTGACCTCGAGCTCCTTGACCCTGGACCGGGCGAGAACCGCATGGCGCTGCTGCACGAGGCAGACCGCGTCGGTGCCGGCGCGACGGGCCAGCAGGCGGGGGAGGAGTGCGGAGCCGAGGAACCCCGGGAACCCGGTCATGAGCAGCTGGGCCACGTGGATCGCCTCTTCGTCAGGCCCTGCCGGCTGCCCCGAGCGGTTCCCGGTCGCGTCACCGGCTGGGCCGCTTCCACCCTACTGAGCGCACGGCATCCGCGACGCAGAGGGCGTCGGAGAACACATCAGCGCAGGGCCGCGGCGACCGTGTGCAGGGCCGGGTCCGCCTGGGTCTCGGGCAGGCCGGCGTAGCAGAGCACGAGCCCGCGCACCGGAGTGGCCACCGCATAGGCCGACAGCGGGCTCGCCGCCAGGCCGACCTGGTCCAACCGGGTGACGACGTCCAGGTCGTCGACGTCGTCGGGCAGGCGCAGCACGACGTGCAGGCCGGCCTCGACGCCCTCGAGCACGGCGCCGGGCAGGTGACGCGAAGCCGCTGCCACGAGCGCCGCCCGCCGTGCGGCGTACGTGCGGCTGACCCTCGCGTGGTGCGCTGCCAGCGAGCCGGACGCGACGAACTCGGCGAGGGCGGTCCCGGTGGCCTCGTTGACGACGAGCCCTCGGCTCTCGAGCTCGACGCGCAGCCGTTCCCGCAGGCGGTGGGGTGGTGCGATCCAGGCCACCCGTAGCGAGGGGGCGATGAGCTTGGATGCCGTGCCGATGTACACGACGTGGTCGTGGGCGCCCGGCAGCGACCGCAGCGCCGGCAGCGGCGACACGTCGTAGCGGAACTCGCCGTCGTAGTCGTCCTCGAGCACGAGGGAACCGGTGCGGCGCGCCCACTCGAGGAGGAGCACACGGCGCGTGACCGGCATCCGCGCTCCGAGCGGGTACTGGTGCGACGGCGTGACGTAGGCCGCGCGCGCGCCACGCGGGAGCCGGGCCGGGTCGAGCCCGTCGCCGTCCACGGGGACGGCCGCCACCCGGGCGCCCTCGGCCTCGAACGCGGTCCACGCCTCGACGTAGCCGGGATCCTCCAGTGCCACGGTCGAGCCGACGAGCCCGAGGGCGACGGGGAGTGCGCGCAGCGACGCGCCCACCCCCGGCACGATGAGCAGGTCGTCGGGCGCCACGGCGACCCCTCGACTGCGGCGCAGGTGGTCGGCGAGCACGTGCCGCAGCCGGTCGTGGGCGGGGCCGGAACCGGCGTCGTTGCCCGGCACCGCAGACCCCGCCGCCCGCCAGGCGCGCCGCCACGCGGCGGCGTCGAGCAGGGACGTGTCGGGGCGGCCGGGGCGCAGGTCCCAGCGGGGCGGGACGGCGACCGAGTGCCGGATGCCGGCCCGCCCACCGTCCGCGGTGGGCACGTGCGTGAGTGCCCCGGCGGCAGCGGCCCGATCGGCCCCGGGTGCGACCACCGCTCCCGAGCCGGCCCGGCTCACGACGAACCCGGCGGCGGCGAGCTCGTCGTAGGCCGCGACGACCGGCCCCCGGGAGAGTCCGAGGGCACTCGCGAGCGACCGGGTCGAGGGCAGGGCATCTCCCGGGCGGAGGCGACCGGAACGCAGCTCGCCGACCACGGCATCCGCGATGCGGTGGCGCAGTGGCGCAGTGCCGTCCGGAACGGCAAGGGCCAGCTCGACGGTGGGGGTCGTCCGTGGCATCCACGAACCATAGTGGTCCTGTGACTTCTGCGCTGAGTGGATCTCGGCATGGGCCACTTTGATGAGGTGGGATGGTCCGGTGGCGCCCCTGTCGGGGCCCCGAGAGAGGATGACGCGGTGAGTGGGCTTCAGATGCGACCCGGGTGCGAGTGCTGCGACGTCGACCTGCCGGCGGACGAGGTCGGCGCGGTGGTCTGCTCGTTCGAGTGCACGTTCTGCTCCGGGTGCGCGGAGCACCTCGAGCGCGCCTGCCCGAACTGTGGTGGCACGCTGATGCCCCGCCCGACCCGCGTCGGCGATGCGCTCGAGCGCCACCCCTCGTCGTCGACCCGTGTCGTCTCGGCGGGGCAGTGCCCGGGCCCGGGGTACGCAGG
>DATIAB010000160.1:0-4309 GCA_035458265.1 Ornithinibacter sp.
CGGGCGGCACCCCGACCCGGCGCCCGACGGCAGCACCGGCCTGGACCCGGAGCACTGGGACGAGCTGCGAGCCCTCGCCCACCGCATGCTGGACGACTCCCTCGACCACCTTGCCGGACGCCGCGACGAGCCGGTCTGGCAGCCCATGCCCGACGAGGTCCGTGCGTTCTTCGACGCACCCCTTCCGCGCCGACCCGAAGGGGTCGCCGCGGCGTACGAGCACTTCCGCAGCCATGTGGTCCCCTACTCGATGGGCAACAACCACCCCCGTTTCTGGGGCTGGTACATGGGCCCGGGGAACCCCGTGGGAAACCTCGCTGATCTCCTCGCGAGCGTCCTCAACCCCAACCTCGGCGGAGCCGACCACGCCCCCGTCCGGGTGGAGCAGCAGGTCGTGCGGTGGTGCGCCGAGGCCGCGGGCTACCCGACCGACGCCAGTGGCCTGCTCGTCACCGGTGCCTCCGAGGCCAACCTCGTGGGCCTCGCCGTCGCCCGCGCCACCCGCATCGGCCCGAGCCTGCGCACCGACGGCATGCCGGACGGCCGGCGGTTCACCGTCTACGCCTCCACCGAGGTGCACAGCTGCCATCGCAAGAGCTGCGAGCTGCTCGGCCTGGGCGCCAACGCCATGCGCCTCATCCCGGTCACCGCCGACTTCACCATCGACCTCGACGCCCTCACCGCAGCCATCGCCGCAGACCGCGAAGCGGGCCTCGAGCCGCTGGCCGTCATCGGCAGCGCCGGCACCATCAACACCGGCTCCTGCGACGACCTCGACGCCCTGGCCGACCTTGCCGAGCGCGAGGGTCTCTGGTTCCACGTCGACGGCGCCATCGGCGGCTTCCTCGCCCTCTCGACCAGCGCGGATGCCGTGCGCGGCCTCCCGCGCGCCGACTCGCTCGCGCTCGACCTCCACAAGTGGATGCAGGCACCGATCGACGTCGGGCTGGCATTGGTGCGCGACGAGCGGGCCCACCGGGAAACCTTCTCCGTGGTCCCGGTGTTCCTCGCTCACACCCTTCGGGGTCTCGCTGCCAGCGAGGTGTGGTTCAGCGAGTACGGCATCGCCCTGTCGAGAGGTTTTCGCGCCCTGCGGGTGTGGATGTCCCTCAAGGCCTACGGGGCGGATGCGTTCGGCCACGTGATGGACGAGAACATCCGCCAGGCCCGTCGCCTCGCCGATGCCGTCGACGCCCACCCGGACCTGGAACGGCTCGCGCCTGTCGGCTGCGACGTCGTGTGCCTGCGCTACGCCCCGGCCAGCACTCCCTCAGCACTGCTCGACGCCGTCAACCACGAGCTCGTGCTGCGGGTCCAGGAGAGCGGGATCGCAGTGGTCACCGACACGGTCCTGAACGGGACGGTCGCGATGCGGGTTGCCATCGCCAACCACCGCACGCGCGACGACGACCTCGACCTGTTCCTCGACACCGTGCTCGCCCTCGGAGCGGCCACCGCCGCAGATCTGGCACCAGACGGCGTCACCACCACCCCTGGCGCTTCGCCCACCGCAGCAGGAACAGCGACAGGCCCCCCATGAGCGCCACCACGACGAAGAAGACCGGCCACTGCGTCCTGTCGTTGACCACGACGTTCATGCCCAGCACGCTCGAGATGGCCGCGACGGGCAGCGTGATCGCCGCGATGACCGCCAACCGCTCGGCGGCAATGAGCATCCGGGTGTCGGTTCGCGCACGGTAGAACGAGGTGGCGCCCTCGAGGAACTCGAGCTGGCTCGAGGTGACCCGCGCCAGGCGATCGTACTGGTCGCGCAGGTCCTCCAGGGCGAGCACGTCGGCATCGAGGCGGGACACGGCATCCTCGCCGTCGCCGTCCCCGGCGTCCGCCGGTGCAGCCCTCGCGGTCAGGGTCGCCGCACGCGCCAGCACCTGCGCGCCCTGCGCGGCCATCGTGCGCACCGTCAGCAGCGTGTGACGTACGGTGAAGAGCTCGTCGAGGAACTCCTGAGGATGGTCGTCGTCGGCCTGGGACATGACTCGCTGCTCGAGCCGTCCGACCTCCTGGGCGAAGTCGTTGACGAGCCGCTCCTGGACGTTGGTCAGCGCGGACACCAGCGCGTACAGCAGCGCCGTCGGCGACGCGGGGCGCAGCCGGCCGGCATCCACGCGCGCAGCGACGTCGGCCGACTCGCGCAGCAGCAGCTCGAGCGGCACGGTGACGTTGCGCGGTCCGTGGAGCGTCACGAGAAACCGTGGCCCGAGGTAGAGGTCGAGCTCGAGGTAGTGCACGTGCCCGCGCGCGCCGGGCTGTGGGCGGTGAAGGGCGAGGTAGAGCACGTCGCGGTAGTGGTGCAACCGGGCGATGTGGTTGCGCGCCAGGCCGTCCGCCGCCGCCTTCGGGTGCACCCCGAACACGTCGCACAGCATCGCCAGCGTGGAGTCGTCGGGCTCGGGGATGTCGACCCAGACCCAGCCGGAGCCCGAGGCGAGGATGCCGGGCAGCTGCTCGATGGTGCCCACGGCAGGCGCGCCGGGCCCGCTGTCGAACACCCGAACCGAGACGTCGGCCATGTGCCGGACTCTACCGAGCCCGCCGCCCCGCCTCCGGGACCCAGCCGGTGCGCGTCGCCCAGGAGCGAGCTCGGCCGTCAGCCGCATCGAACCACGGTTCCTTGCCGTCGACGTAGTCGTCGATCGAGCCCGCCTGGCCGGCCAGCGCCGTCTTCATGGACGCATAGGACACCCGCTCCGCAGCGTCGTCGCGCAACCAGTCGCGGAACATGAGCGCCCAGGCCCACCCGGGTGACCCCATCTCGCGCACGTGGACATGCGCAACACGGCCGGGGTCGCACGACCCGTGGAACCGTTTGGGCCACGACGACCCGTCCTTGCCGTTGTCGTGCCAGCTGCCCTCGGCTCGGACGAACCCCGCCGCAGCCATCGCCGCCACGAACTCCGGCGTGTCCGCCTCGTCGAGCGACGCCACTCCCACCTGCAGGTCGATGACGTCCTTGGCGACCAGGCCCGGCACCGCGGTGGAGCCGATGTGGTCGAGGGACAGCGCGGCATCCCCGACGGCACGACCGATGCGCGCCAGGAGTCGCGCCGCCTGAGCCGGCCACGTCGGGTCCGGCGCGGAGATCGTGGGATGCGACAGACGAGACCGGATGCCGTGGCGCAGGTTGAGCTCGAAGGGCTCGATGCGCTCGTGCCACAGGCGCAGCACCGAGGCTCGCAGGGCTACGGTGCTGGCCTCGTTGTGGAGCCAGACGTCGGCCGCGACCCTTCGCTCCTCGTCGGTGGCCTGGGCGGCGATCCGCGCCCGGGCGTCGGCCTCCGGCATCCCCCGCTGGTCGACCAGGCGCCGGAGGCGGACCTGCTCCCCCGCACCGACGACGACGACGAGGTGGTATTGAGCCGCCATGCCCTTCTCGACGATGAGCGGCATGTCGTGGACGACCACCGCATCCGGTGGCGCTGCCGCGACGAGGGAGGCCGTCCGCGTCCAGATCGCAGGGTGGGTGATGGCCTCGAGGTCACGCAGGGCCGCAGGATCACCGAAGGCGATCCGCCCGAGACCCGGACGGTCGAGGCGCCCGTCCGCCGTGAGGACCTCAGGACCGAAACGGTCGGCGATCGCGGCCAACGCCGGGGTGCCGGGCTCGACGACCTCGCGCGCCACGGCATCCGCGTCGACGACGACGGCCCCGAGCGAGGCGAGCTGGGCCGAGACCGTGGACTTGCCGGACCCGATCCCGCCGGTGAGGCCCACGCGCAACATGCCGCCGACCCTACTGGCCGCGGAGAAGTCCGGACCCCTGGGCGGACGCGCGAAGGCCCGGCCACCCGCGTGGGGTGACCGGGCCTTCGTCGGCGGCTCACGGCATCCGAGCTCGGATGCCGTGGCCTCAGTTGCCGGTGAGCTTCTCGCGCAGTGCGGCCAGCGCCTCGTCGGAGGCGAGGGTGCCCTCGGCGGCGGGAGCCGGCGGACGCGGCGCGCTGCCCTCTTCGGCCGGCACGGCGCCGGTCTCGGAGGAGTAGGACGTCTCGTTGCTGCCACCAGCGGCTTCGGCGTCGGCTTTGGCGAACGCGTCGACCTGGGCGCGGTGGGCCTCCCAGCGGGCGTGGGCCTCGGCGTACTGCTTCTCCCAGACCTCACGCTGGGACTCGAAGCCCTCGAGCCACTCGTTGGTCTCGGAGTCGAAGCCCTCGGGGTACTTGTAGTCCCCCTTCTCGTCGTACTCGGCCGCCATGCCGTACAGGGTCGGGTCGAACTCGACCTGGTTGGCGCCGTCCTCGTTCGCCTGCTTCAGCGACAGCGAGATGCGGCGACGCTCGAGGTCGATGTC
>DATIAB010000161.1:0-6460 GCA_035458265.1 Ornithinibacter sp.
CAGGGCCCCGCGCAGCATGGCCCCGAAGGGGGCGCCGGCGTGCGGCTCGGTGCTCGTGGAGCGGTCGGTCATCGGCGATCGGCCTCTTCGGGAGTCGTGACGGATGGGTCTCCGGGACGGCTTGTGAAAGTTATCACAAGCACGGCCGCGGTGCACACCGGTGTCCGGGAACGCCGGCCACCGCACCCCTGCGACATGGGCGCGACCACACCCTGAGGGCTCCACGAGGCAGCAGTCGCGCGCACCTAGACTCACGACCCATGAAGACGAGGGCGTTGGTGCGCACCGCAGTGTCCGACCTCGCCCTCCTCGTCCTCGCCTTCGTCATCGCGACGTGGTTGCGCTACGGCGACCTGACCTTCCGGGAGCTCGGCACCCGGGGCGTGCTGTGGAACATCTTCGTGACGACCCTCATCGCCTCGGTCATCGGGAGCGCCGTGGCCGCGGCGATGTCGGCGACGGCCCCGCCTCGGCCGAGCTACAACCGCGCCATGGTCATGGTCGTCATCACGTTCTTCACGCTGGCCGCGCTCATCGTCCTGTTCAGACCGTGGTTCTCGCGCAGCCACCTGGCCCTCACCGGGGTGCTGTGGCTCGTGCTCGTGCTGTGGAGTCGCTGGGCCGTTCGACGGCGCCCGTGGTTGGAGCAGGCCGTCGTCATCTCATCCGCCGACGACCTGATCGACCAGCTCCGGCGCGTCCCCCACCTGCGGATCGTCGACGTCATCGACCCGGCCCAGGTGGGAAGCATCGCGGCTCCCCCGCAGGACGCCTTCATCGCCATCGACCTGTCCGACTCGTGGTCCGACGACGTCAGCCGGTTCATCTCCGCGGCCTCCGTCGGGGGGCGAGAGGTCAGGGCCTTCACGCAGCTCTACGAGGAGCACACCGGAAAGGTCCCGCTCAGCCACGTGTCCGAGGGCTGGGAGATGGAGAGCTCCCTTCGTCGCACCCTGCCCTTCATCCCCTTCAAGACGGCCACGGACATCGCCATCGTCCTCCTCACAGCGGTGATCTGGCTCCCGATCCTCGTGGTCACGGGTGTGGTCGTCGCGATCGTCGACGGACAGCCGGTGTTCTTCACCCAGGAGCGGATCGGGCGGCTCGGCCGCCCGGTGCGCATCTACAAGTTCCGCACGATGGTGCCCCACGACGGCCCGGTCGAGACGCTGGCCACCGACGACGACCCGCGGATCACCCGGCTCGGCAGGATGCTGCGACGTTACCGCCTGGACGAGGTCCCCCAGCTCATCAACGTCCTGCGCGGTGAGCTGGCCATCGTCGGGCCTCGCCCGGAGTGGGTCAGCACCGCCGAGCGGTACCGGCAGGTCATCCCCTTCTACGACCAGCGCAGCCTCATCCGCCCCGGCATCACCGGCTGGGCGCAGGTCAACCTCGGCGCGACGAGCGACGAGCGCGGCGCGATGGCCAAGCTGTCCTACGACTTCTACTACCTCAAGCACATGTCGCCGATGCTCGACCTCGAAGTGCTGGCGCGCAGCATCCGCACGGTCTTTCGTGGGGATGCCGGGCGACGTCGCCGTCGGACCTCCACCTCCTGAGGCCCTCAGGCCCTCAGGCCGTCGGGCGGGGGTAGGCCGGGAAGCGCGCGACGAGCTCGCTCACCTGGGCCCGCACCTCGCGCGAGACCGCGTGGTCGGGGTCGGCGTCGCCGTGGACGACGGCGCGGGCGATGAGCTCGGCGACGGTGCGCATCTCGCCCTCGCCCATCCCCTGCGTGGTGACGCACGGCGCGCCGACCCGGATGCCGGACGCGATGTTCGGCTTCTGCGGGTCGAACGGGATCGCGTTCTTGTTGAGCGTGATGCCGGCGGCGTCGCAGCGGGCCTCGGCGTCGACGCCGGTGACCATGACGGGCTGGAGGTCGTGGAGGGACAGGTGGGTGTCCGTGCCCCCGGTGGTGGGCCGGATGCCGTGCTCCCCCAGGGTCTGTGCCAGGACCTTCGCGTTCGCCACCACCTGGCGGGTGTACGCGGCGTACTCGGGCGTCGCGCACTCCTTGAAGTTGACCGCCTTGGCGGCGATCGTGTGCATCTGGGGTCCACCCTGCATCATCGGGAAGACGCCCCGGTCGATGGCGGTGGCGTGCTCCGCCCTGCAGACGATGGCACCCGAGCGCGGGCCCCGCAGCACCTTGTGCGTCGTGAACGACACGACGTCGGCGTGCGGTACCGGGCTCGGGATGGCGCCCCCCGCGACCAGGCCGATGAAGTGGGCGGCATCGACCCAGAAGACCGCACCCACTTCATCGGCGATCGCGCGGAAGCGCTCGAAGTCGATGAGCCGAGGGATGGCCGACCCTCCCGCGAGGATCACCTTGGGCCGGTGCGCCTTGGCCAGTCGCTCCACCTCGTCGTAGTCGATGTCCTCGGTGTCCTTGTCGACGCCGTAGTGCACGGCGTCGAACCACTTGCCGGAGAAGGACATCTTCGTGCCGTGGGTGAGGTGCCCGCCGTGGGGCAGGCTCATCGCGAGGATCGTCTCGCCCGGCTTGAGGAACGCGCCGTACACGGCCTGGTTCGCGCTCGCCCCCGAGTGCGCCTGCACGTTGGCGTGGTCGGCGTCGAACAGTGCCTTGCACCGTTCGATCGCCAGGGTCTCGGCCTTGTCGACCTCGGAGCAGCCGCCGTAGTAGCGGCGGCCCGGGTACCCCTCGGCGTACTTGTTCGACAGCGTCGAGCCCAGGGCGGTGAGCACCTCGGGGCTGGAGAAGTTCTCGCTCGCGATGAGCTGCAGGCCGCCGCGCAGGCGGTCGAGCTCGGCGAGCAGGACACCCGCGATCTCGGGGTCGAAGGCGTCGAGGGCGCCGAAGTCGGATCCGTAGAAGGTGTCAGTCATCGTCGGTGCTCTCTCGCTGCTCGCGTGCGGTGGAGGTCTCGCTCGCGGTGGACGTCCCGGGCACGTCAGCCGCGTCCTGCTGGTGCGGCTCGTCAGCCGCGTCCTGCCCGTCCGGCTCCGGGCGTGACAACTCTAGGGCGTCGGTGCGCGAGCGCTCGACGACGTCCATGATGTCGGCCGTCGCGAGGGCACCGACCCGCAGGACGACCGGATCCTCGCGGGTGCAGTCGACGATCGTCGATGCCAGACCTCCGGTGACCGGGCCGCCGTCGAGGTAGAACTCCACCGCCGCCCCGAGCTGGCTCGCGGCCTCGACGACCGTGCGGGATGCCGGGTGGCCGGTGCGGTTGGCACTGCTCACCGCCATGGGCC
Source organism: Ornithinibacter sp. (assembly GCA_035458265.1). GTDB lineage: Bacteria > Actinomycetota > Actinomycetes > Actinomycetales > Dermatophilaceae > Fodinibacter. The sequence continues at coordinate 3,232 of DATIAB010000161.1, forward strand.
CCACCTCGCGCAACAGCTCGAGGGCAACGGGGTCGTCCGGCATCCGCAGGGCGACCGTGCCACCGGTCTCCCCGAGGTCCCACATGAGCGAGGGCTGGGCCCGCAGGACGATGGTGAGCGGCCCCGGCCAGAACGCGGCGACGAGCGCGCGGGCGTAGTCGGGAACGTCGGTCGCGAGCCCGTCGACGGTACGGGCGTCCGGCACGAGCACCGGCGGCGGCATGTCACTGCCCCGGCCCTTCGCGGAGAGGAGCGCACGCACGGCATCCGGGGAGAAGGCGTCGGCGCCGATGCCGTAGAGGGTGTCGGTCGGCAGCACGACGAGGCTGCCGGCGCGCACGCCGGCGGCGGCCTTGGGGATGGCGTCGGCCCGTCCGGGCTCGGTGGTGCAGTCGAAGACGGGGCTCATGGGCCCCAGCCTAGGGTTCGGGGGCGGTCAACCCGGAAAGGCCCCAGGCGAGGGCGCGTCACCCCTGCGCCCGGGTGCGCACGGCGACCGTCGCGCGGGGGCGCCCGGTGAGGTCGAGACGGTCGAGGACGTCGGCCCACTGCCCCGTCGCGCGCAGGGCAGCGGGCAGAGTCGCCCCCTGGCTGTCGGCGTGCTCCATGACGAGGACCCCACCGTCGCGCAGCAGCACGGCAGCACGGGCGGCGACGGCAAGGGGGATGGCCAGCCCGTCCGCCGACCCTCCGTAGAGCGCGATCTCGGGGTCGTGGTCGCGCACCTCGGGGTCCACCGGTACCGCGCCGACGGGGATGTACGGCGGGTTGCTCACGACGACGTCGACCTGTCCCACCAGCTCGTCGAACGCCGTCGTCGCGTCACCGAGGCGCACGTCGACATCGAGCCCCAACCGGTCGCGGTTGGCCACGGCCCACCCGTGCGCGAGGTCGGAGAGCTCGACGGCGAGCACGGTCACCTCGGGCAGCTCGTCCTTGACCGCGAGCGCGAGCGCGCCCGAGCCGGTGCACAGGTCGACCACGAGGGCACCCTCTCCCATCCCGGATGCCGCGTCGATGGCGAGCCCTGCCGTCACCTCGGTCTCCGGCCGTGGGACGAACACGCCCGGCCCGACGGCCAGGGTGAGCCGGCGGAAGTGGGCGCGGCCGGTGAGGTGCTGGAGCGGCACGCGGGTGAGCCGCTCCTCGACGAGACCGTCGAACCTCTCGGTGAACCCGGCATCCGGCACCGTGCGCAGCACCATGGCACGCCGCACGTCACCGGCATCGGCGCCCAGGGCGAAGGCGGCGAGCTCGACGGCGTCCGCCTCGGGGGACCGGATGCCGACAGCCTCGAGACGGGCGGCCGCGTCACGCACCGCGGCGTGGAGGTCGCTCACCGCTCGGCGATCACGGCGAGGCGGGCGGCCTCGTCGGCGTCGACGCAGGACTGGATCATCGGGTCGAGGTCGCCGTCGAGGACCGCGTCGAGGTTGTAGGCCTTGAACCCGGTGCGGTGGTCGCTGATCCGGTTCTCGGGGAAGTTGTAGGTGCGGATGCGCTCGGAGCGGTCGACGGTGCGCACCTGGCTGTTGCGCACGGACGCATCGGCCGCGTGGCGTTCGTCCATCGCGACCTGGTGCAGCCGGGCGCGCAGCACGCGCATCGCCGCCTCCCGGTTCTGCAGCTGGCTCTTCTCGTTCTGGCAGGAGACCACCAGTCCGGTCGGAAGGTGGGTGATCCGCACGGCCGAGTCGGTGGTGTTGACGCTCTGGCCGCCGGGACCGCTGGACCGGAAGACGTCGATGCGCAGGTCGTTCGGGTCGATCGTCACCTCCACCTCCTCGGCCTCGGGCATGACCCACACGCCGGCGGCGCTGGTGTGGATGCGGCCCTGGCTCTCGGTGACGGGCACCCGCTGCACCCGGTGGACCCCGCCCTCGAACTTCAGTCGCGCCCACGGGGCATCGCCCGGCTGCACGTTCCCCCGGGCCTTGACAGCGACGCGCACGTCCTTGTAGCCCCCGAGGTCGGACTCGGTGGCGTCGAGCACCTCGGTGCGCCAGCCCCGGCGCTCGGCGTGCCGCAGGTACATCCGCAGCAGGTCGCCCGCGAACAGGGCCGACTCCTCGCCACCCTCGCCCGCCTTGACCTCGAGGATGACGTCACGGTCGTCATCCGGGTCTCGCGGGATGAGCAGGCGGCGCAGGCGGTCCTCCGCGGCGGCCAGGGTGGCCTCGAGCGCGGGAATCTCCTCGGCGAACGCGGGATCCTCGGCGGCCAGCTCGCGAGCGGCCTGGACGTCGTCGCGGGCGCTGACCCACGCGTGGTGCGCGGCAACGGTCGGACCGAGTGCGGCATACCGCTTGTTCAGTTCCCGGCTCCGGTCCGGGTCCGAGGCGACGACCGGGTCGGCCATCTCGCGCTCGAGCGCCGCGTGCTCGGCGACGAGGGCCTGGGCGGACTCGAGCACGGGGGCCTCCTGGGCGGTCGGGGGTGGGGGGCCGGGGGTCGGCGGCCAGTGGTCGGCGGTCGGCGGTCGGCCGGGGATGACGCGGTGGGCGTCAGAATGCGAGTGCGCCGGCCCGCCCCGACGAGGGAACGGACCGGCGCACCGGGAGAGCTACTTGGCGACCTTCTTGCCGTAGCGGGCCTCGAAGCGGGCCACGCGGCCACCGGTGTCGAGGATCTTCTGCTTGCCCGTGTAGAACGGGTGGCACTGCGAGCAGACGTCGGCGTGGATGACGCCGTTCTTCGCCGTGCTGCGCGTGGTGAACGTCGCGCCACAGGTGCAGGTGACCGTGGTCTCGACGTAGTCGGGGTGGATGTCCTTCTTCACGATGTCTCTCCTTGGAGGTGTCCGGGTCGGCGGGCTCAGCACCGTGCTGCAAACCCTTGGCGCCCCGACTGCGCCCCTCGTGGTGAGGGCGCTCAGGAAACGCGTCGAATGCCGTGAACCGGTCCAACGGTCAAGTGTGCCAGAGGTGGCACACGGTGGCCTAAACGGCGCAGACCCCGTCGGCATTCCGCACCGCGCCACCCGACTGGTTGCGACCCACCCACCACGGCGTGCCCGGAATCGCCCTCCGCAGGTGGCTGGTGTGCAATCGGTCGCGGCGCGTGTCGGTCGCGGTCGGTACGGTGCTGTGATGAGGTTCGGAGCCGTCATCACGTATGCCACCGAGCGAGAGTTCGCCGAGCTCGCCGTCGTCGCCGAGGATGCCGGGTGGGACCAGGTCTTCTCCTGGGAGGCGGTCTGGGGGCAGGACGCGTGGGTCACCCTCGCAGC
>DATIAB010000162.1:0-5463 GCA_035458265.1 Ornithinibacter sp.
GGCTGCCGGTGGCACGACCGTGCTGCTCACCACCCAGTACCTCGACGAGGCCGAACACCTTGCCGACCGCATCGCGATCCTCCATGAGGGCCGGATCATCGAGAACGGCACCCTGGCCGAGCTCAAGGCGCTCATCCCGCCTGCCACCATCGAGTACGTGGAGAAGCAACCGACCCTCGAGGACGTCTTCCTCGCGATCGTCGGCCGCGACTCCGGACCCGAGGAGTCCTGATGACCACACATGTCCTCGGCGACACCGCCGCCCTCACCGGCCGCTCGCTGCGCCACATCACCCGCAGCCTGGACACGATCATCACGACGACGATCATGCCGATCGCGTTCCTGCTGCTCTTCGTCTTCGTCTTCGGCGGCGCCATCGACACCGGCTCGGTGCCGTATGTCAACTACCTGCTGCCCGGCATCCTCATCATCACCGTGGCATCGGGCGTCTCCTACACGGCCTTCCGCCTGTTCCTCGACCTCAAGGACGGCATCTTCGAGCGGTTCCAGTCGATGCCGATCGCGCGGTCGTCGGTGCTCTGGGCGCACGTCCTCACCTCGCTCGTCGCGAACCTGCTGTCGGTCGTCGTCGTCGTGCTGGCGGCGGTGGCGATGGGCTTCCGCTCGGGTGCCGGCGTGGGAGCGTGGCTCGGCGTGACCGGCATCCTCACGCTGTTCACCCTGGCGCTCACGTGGCTGGCCGTCATCCCCGGGCTCACGGCCAGGACGGCGGACGGGGCGAGCGCGTTCGCCTACCCGCTGATCCTGCTGCCCTTCATCAGCTCAGCGTTCGTGCCGACCGAGACGATGCCGGGGCCGGTGCGTGCCTTCGCCGAGAACCAGCCGGTGACCGCCATCGTCAACGCGATCCGCGACCTGCTGGCAGGGCAGCCGGTCAGCAGCGACCTCTGGACGGCGCTCGCGTGGTGCGTCGGCCTGCTCGTGGTGGCGTACGGCCTGGCCATGCTCACCTACCGTCGCCGGTTCGCGTGAGCGCACGCCCCCGGTGCTGGCGGAACTGAAGGCACCTTCAGGTCTGTTGCGACCTTCAGATCGGCAGTAGTCTGCCACCGTGGCGGCTCAGCCCGAGGTGCAGCACCTCTCACGCCCGGCACGCTCGGATCGCCGCAAGGCGAGAACGCGGCACGCGCTCGTGGATGCCGCGCGGCGCATCCTGGTCGCGCGCGGCACCACCGATGTCTCGATACAGCAGATCACCGACGAGGCCGACGTCGGCCTCGGCTCGTTCTACAACCACTTCACGACCAAGGCCGAACTCTTCGAGACGGCCGTCGACGAGGTGCTGGAGGAGTACGGCCGGGCCCTCGACGCCACGTCGGTCGACATGGACGACGCCGCCGAGATCTATGCCCTGGGCGTGCGCATGACCGCCCGCCTCGCCACGACCCATCCCGCCGTGGCGACCGTGCTCGTGCAAGCGGGGTCGGCCTACCTCGCGTCCGACCAGGGCTTGGCACCGCGGGCCCGCCGCGACATCCAGCGCGGCATCGACACCGGCCGCTTCACCGTTCGCGACACCGACCTCGCGCTCACCGTGACCGCGGGAGCGGTCCTGACCCACCTCGAGGTGGCCCTGCGAGACCCCCGCCGCGCCGGGAACCACACTGCCGACACCCTTGCCGAGATGCTGCTGCGCAGTCTCGGGATGCCGGGGCGCGCCGCCACCGACGTCGCTCACCGACCGCTGCCCCCCTTCCAGGACGGCGCCTGACCGGCGCCGTCGACTCCACCCATCCGCAGGGAGCCCCATGTCCGCCCGCACACCGTTCCTGGGATCCGGTTCCCGCCGCCCCAACATCCTGCTCATCACCACCGACGAGGAGCGGTACACGCTGCCGACGCCGGAGGGCTTCTCGTTGCCGGCGCGTGACTGGCTCGCGCAGCGGGGCACCACGTTCGACCGCTACTACGTCGCCTCGGCCATGTGCAGCAGCTCGCGGTCGGTGATGTACACCGGCCGGCACGTGCCCATCACCCAGATCTACGACAACGACAACATGCCCTACATCTGCCCCCTGGACCCGGGGCTCGGCACCCTGGGCACGATGATGCGGGCCGCCGGCTACTACACGTCCTACCAGGGCAAGTGGCACCTCTCCAACGCCTACCGGACCCCGGACAACCCGACGTCGACCGTGGACGCCCTCGAGCCCTACGGCTTCTCCGAGTTCAACGACTGGGGTGACATCGACGGGGGCGCCTGGGCCGGGCTCAAGCTGGACCCGATCATCGCCGGGCAGGCCGTTCGCTGGTTGCGCGACCGCGCCCCGGCGGTGAGCCGCGACCAGCCGTGGTTCATGGCCGTGAACTTCGTCAACCCCCACGACGTCATGAGCTACGACTACGGCAGCCGGGGCACCATCGCCCCGCCCCCGAACCTCGCGGATGCCGTGACGGTCAGACCCCCTGCGGACACCCCGCTGTACTCCACGATCTGGGACCTCGACCTCCCGGCCACCGCGGGCGACGACCTCACCGGTGCGCCGCAGGCGGTGCGGGAGTACGCCGGGCTGGCCAACACCATGTTCGGCGAGATCACGTCGGCGGAGCAGTGGCGGCTCGGCCTGAACTTCTACCTCAACTGCATCCGCGATGTCGACCGCAGCGTGGCACTCGTCCTGGACGCCCTGGCTGCGTCGGGACAGTCCGACGACACGGTCGTCGTGTTCACCTCCGACCACGGGGAGATGGCCGGCAGCCACGGGCTGCGGCAGAAGGGCAACCTCGTCTACGACGAGAACTTCCACGTGCCGCTCGTGATCGTGCACCCGGACGTCGCGGGTGGCTCACGCACTGACGCCTTGGGCTCCGCCGTGGACCTCGCGCCAACCATTCTCGAGCTCGCCGGGGTCGACCCCCAGCGGCTGCGAACCGAGTTCGGTGGACTGCACGGCCAGTCGCTGGCTCCCGTGGTCCACGACCCACGAGCCCGAGTTCGTGACGGCGTCCTCACGGCGGTGGAGTCGGTGCTGACCCTCGATGCCGGCTTCTGGAGAGCCTTCGGCGACCCGACCGCACCGGCGCGGGTGCAGTCGGGTGACCTGCGCCCGGACTGGACCAAGCGGGGGTTCCTGCGCGGGTGGACCGACGAGCGGTACACCTTCGGCCGGTACTTCTCCCCCCTCGAGCCCAACCGCCCACGCAGCACCGTGGCCCTCCTGCGCGACAACGACGTCGTGCTCTACGACCGGGCCACCGACCCCGGCGAGACGACCAACCTCGCCCACGACCCGGCATCCGGGCCGCTCGTGACGGCCCTGTCGGCCAAGCTCGAGGCACTGATCGACGCCGAGATCGGAGCTGACACCCACTCGTGGGTCCCCGAACGTCCGCTGCTGCTCGGCCCGCCGCGCTGGCGCGGCGACGCGGCCTGATGCTGCTGCCGATCGACGGCGACTCATGACCCGGCCGACGCCCTCACCCCCGACGCGCGACGACGTCGAGTCGATGTGCCTGGCGCTGCCCGAGGTGACCAACGACGGCACCGCAGACCAGCCGGCCTACGCCGTGCGAGGCAAGAAGTTCGTCATCTGGCGCGGGGTGCGCAAGGACGCGATCGACCCCGCGACGGGCGCGCCGATGCCCGACGTCATCGCGATCTGCGTGCCCGGGCCCGAGGACAAGGAGGCGGTGCTCCAGAGCGGGCCGCCGTGGTTCACGACGCCGCACTTCGACGGCTACAACTACGTCCTGGTCCGGGAACGCGACCTCGGGCTCCTCGATGTCGTCGAGCTGGCCGAGGTGATCACCGATGCCTGGGCGAGCCGGGCGCCCCGGCGCCTCGTGAAGGAGCACCTGGGCTGACGCCGGTCGCGGTACGAAATACCCCCAAGGGGTATGATGTTCTCGTGGACATGACCGAGCAGACCACCACCGTCACCCCGGGTTACGCGGGAAACAAGGACGACCACCTGAAGAGGCTGCGTCGCATCGAGGGCCAGGTGCGCGGCATCGCCCGCATGGTCGACTCCGACGCCTACTGCATCGACGTCCTCACCCAGGTGAGCGCCGTGACCCGGGCCCTGCAGGCCGTGAGCCTGGGCCTGCTCGAGGAGCACATCGAGCACTGCGTCGTCGACGCAGCCCGAGAGTCCGACGAGGCCGCGGCGGCCAAGGTCGCCGAGGCCACCGCCGCGATCGCGCGCCTGGTGAGGAGCTGACATGACCCAGACCACCGACCGCCCCCAGCACGACGAGGTCCACGAGGTCGACCTCGCGATCACCGGGATGACCTGCGCCTCGTGCTCGGCCCGCATCGAGAAGAAGCTGGGCAAGCTCGACGGCGTGGATGCCGTGGTGAACCTCGCGACGGAGAAGGCCACCGTCCGCTACGCCGGGGCGGTCACCGTCGAGGACCTGCTCAGCACCGTGCGGGCCACCGGGTACGGCGCCGAGGTCGTCCGCAGTACGGCAGCGCGTCCCTCCAGTGACCAATTGGTCGATTCCGGGACGGCCGGGCCGCGTCCCTCCAGTGACCAATTGGTCGATTCCGGGACGCACGGCGCCGGGCACGACGGCTCCACGGGTCCCTCCGAGAACCACCTGGACCACGCCGTCGACCACATGGACCACGCCGTCGACCACCTGGACAGCGCAGTCGACCACATGGACCACGCCGTCGCGCCGGAGGAGGCGCTCAAGCGCCGAGCCCTCGTCGCCGCGGTGCTCACGGTGCCCGTCGTCATCCTCGCGATGGTGCCCGGCATCCACCTCGACTCCAGCCCGTGGGTGCAGCTCGCCCTGGCGACCCCGGTCGTGCTCTGGGCCGGCTGGCCCTTCCACCGCGCCGCGGCGATGAACGCCCGGCACGGCGCCTCGACGATGGACACGCTGGTGTCGATCGGCGTGCTCACCGCCTACCTGTGGTCGGCCGCCGTGGTCCTCACCGGCCGGGCGGGCGGCATGGCTGCGATGGAGGGCGCGGATGCCGGGGGCACCACCCACCTCTGGTTCGAGACCGCCACCGTGGTCACCACCTTCCTCCTCATCGGCCGCTGGATGGAGGCCCGCGCCACCGACCGCACCCGCGACGCCCTGCGTGGGCTGATGACCCTGGGCGCCAAGGACGTCGCCGTCGAACGGGTCGACCCCACGACCCGCGCGACGACCGAGGTGCGCATCCCCGTCGACGACCTGGGCGTCGGCGACCGCTTCGTCGTGCGGCCCGGCGAGAAGGTCGCCACCGACGGTCGCGTCGTCGAGGGGTCCAGCGCGGTCGACGCCTCCCTCGTGACCGGCGAGTCGATGCCGGTCGACGTCGCCGTCGGTGCCGAGCTGGTCGGCGGCAGCATCAACACGACGGGCCGCCTCGTCGTCGAGGCGACCCGGGTCGGCGCCGACACCACCCTGGCCGGCATCGCCCGGCTCGTGGAGCGGGCGCAGACGACCAAGGCCCCGATCCAGCGGCTGGCCGACCGGGTGTCGGCCGTGTTCGTGCCGATC
>DATIAB010000163.1:0-5944 GCA_035458265.1 Ornithinibacter sp.
TGCAGCTCCTCACGCTCTCGAGCGTGCACCCACTGATGTCGACCGTCCGTCTCGACGCAGCCGAGATCGTCGACGTGGTCCTCGACGGCACCCGGAAGAAGTCCTGATGCTCTACCGACTCGTGCGCACCCACCTCACGCCCTATGCCGCGTCCCTCCTCGTGCTGCTCGTTCTCCAGTTCGTGGCGACGATCGCCTCCTTGTACCTGCCGAGCCTGAACGGTCGGATCATCGACGAGGGAGTCGCGGTGGGCGACACCGCGTTCATCCTGCGGGCCGGCGCTGTCATGCTCGCGGTCTCGCTCGTGCAGATCGCCGCCACGATCGCGGCGACCCGCATCGGGGCCCAGGCCGCGGCATCCCTCGGTCGTGACATCCGGGCGTCCGTCTTCCACACGGTCGGCGGGTTCTCGGCCCAGGAGCTCTCGCGCTTCGGCGCGCCCACGCTCATCAGCCGCAGCACCAACGACGTGACCCAGGTGCAGACGGTCGTCTACATGTTCCTCGCGATGATGGTGTCCGCGCCGATCATGATGGTCGGAGGCATCTTCATGGCGATTCGCGAGGATGCCGGGCTGGCCTGGCTCGTGGCCGTCGCCGTTCCCGCGCTGGCGATCGCGATCGGCCTGGTGATCCGCCGGATGATCCCCCACTTCCGGGCCATGCAGGCCGCGGTGGACTCGGTCAACCGCATCCTGCGGGAGCAGATCACCGGCATCCGGGTCGTCCGGGCCTTCGTGCGCGAGGACGTGGAGCGCGCGAGGTTCGCCGAGGCCAACACCACCTACACCGGCACGGCGCTGGCCGTGGGTAAGCTCATGGCCCTGGCCTTTCCGATCGTCATGGTCATCTTCAACGCGTCGACGGTTGCCGTCCTGTGGTTCGGGGCCCAGCGAATCGACAACGGCGAGATGCAGATCGGTGCCCTCACGGCGTTCATGGCCTACCTGATCCAGATCTTGATGTCGGTGATGATGGCGACCTTCATGTCGATGATGGTCCCTCGGGCCACGGTGTCCGCCGGGCGCATCCAGGAGGTCCTGGACACCCAGACCTCGGTGCACGCGCCGACCGACCCGGTGCCCATCCCGAAGGGTCCGGTGTCCGTCGAGCTGCGGGGGGTCACCTTCGCCTACCCGGGTGCCGAGGCCCCCGTGCTGCACGAGGTCTCGCTCATCGCCGAGCCGGGCACGACGACAGCCGTCGTCGGCTCGACCGGCTCGGGCAAGACCACCCTGCTCGGTGTCGTTCCTCGTCTGCACGACGTCACCTCGGGGCAGGTGCTCGTCGGCGGGGTCGACGTGCGCGACGCCGACCCGGAACACCTGTGGTCGCACATCGGGCTGGTGCCCCAGCGGCCCTACCTGTTCACCGGCACCATCGCCTCCAATCTGCGCTACGGCGACCCCGACGCCACCGACGACGAGCTCTGGCAGGCCTTGCGCGTCGCCCAGGCCGAGGACTTCGTGCGGGCGATGCCCGACGGCATCGAGTCGGCCATCACGCAGGGTGGCACGAACGTCAGCGGCGGGCAGCGGCAGCGCATCGCCATCGCCCGGGCCCTCGTGAGCAAGGCCGACATCTATCTCTTCGACGACGCGTTCTCGGCCCTGGACGTCGCGACCGACGCCCGCCTTCGCGCCGCCCTGCGACCGGTCACACGGAACGCAGCGGTCATCGTCGTCGCGCAGCGGGTGTCGACGATCCTGCACGCCGACCGCATCGTCGTGCTCGACGAGGGCAGGGTCGTCGGCAGCGGCACCCACGAGGAGCTGCTCGAGACCTGTCCCACCTACCTCGAGATCGTCCAGTCCCAGCAGGCGATGGAGACGGCGGCATGAGTGAGGTCCGCAGCGAGGAGGAGAAGGCCGCGGCCGAACGCCGCGGCCCGGCATCCGCTCACCGGGGCGGGCCGCCGCACGCGGCCATCGGGATGCCGGCCGAGAAGTCGCAGGACTTCGTCCCGTCCGCCAAGCGCGTGCTGCGCCTCATGGCGCCGGAGCGGCTCATCGTCTGGGCCGTCGTGCTGCTGGCGATCGGCAGCGTCGCGCTGAACGCCGTCGGGCCGAAGATCCTCGGCTCGGCGACGGACCTGATCTTCGCCGGGGTCTTCGGGCGCCAGATCCCGCCCGGGGTGACCCAGGAGCAGGCCGTCGAGGAGCTGCGCGCGCAGGGTGAGACCCAGGTCGCCGACATGCTCGCCGCCATGGAGAACGTCGTCCCGGGTGAGGGAATCGACTTCGCGGCGCTGGGCCAGATCCTGCTCGTCGTGCTGGTGATCTACGTCGTGGCCGCCCTGCTGCAGTGGCTCCAGGGCCGCCTGCTCACCGGAGCCGTCAACCGCACGATCTTCGCGCTGCGCCGCGACGTCGAGGACAAGCTCAACCGGCTGCCGTTGCCGTACTTCGACGGTCAGCCTCGCGGCGAGCTGCTCAGCCGGGTCACGAACGACATCGACAACGTCGCGCAGAGCCTGCAGCAGACCCTCAGCCAGCTGCTGACCTCGCTGCTCACCGTCGTGGCGATGGTGGGGATGATGATCTGGATCTCGCCGCTGCTCGCCGTCATCGCCCTCGTGACGATCCCGGTGACCATGGTCGTCACGGCGATGATCGGCAAGCGCAGCCAGAAGCACTTCATCCAGCAGTGGAAGAGCACCGGTGACGTCAACGCCGTCGTCGAGGAGTCCTTCACCGGCCATGAGCTCGTCAAGGTGTTCGGGCGGCAGGCCGAGTCCGACCGTGACTTCGCCGTGCGCAACGACGCGCTGCACCACGCGAGCTTTCGCGCCCAGTTCATCAGCGGCATCATCATGCCGACGATGATGTTCATCGGGAACCTCAACTACGTGGCCATCGCCGTCGTCGGCGGGCTGCGGGTGGCATCCGGCGCGATGAGCCTCGGTGACGTGCAGGCGTTCATCCAGTACTCGCGCCAGTTCACCCAGCCGCTGACCCAGGTGGCCTCGATGGCCAACCTCATGCAGAGCGGGGTCGCCTCTGCCGAGCGGGTCTTCGCGGTGTTGGATGCCGAGGAGCAGGAGCCCGACAGCACCTCACCCGGGCGCATCACCAGCCCGCACGGGCGCGTCGCGTTCGAGGACGTCTCGTTCTCCTACCGGGAGGACACCCCGCTCATCGAGCAGCTCGACCTCGTCGTCGAACCCGGTCAGACCGTGGCGATCGTCGGTCCGACCGGTGCCGGCAAGACGACACTCGTCAACCTCGTACTGCGCTTCTACGAGCTGAACGGCGGGCGGATCACCCTGGACGGCGTCGACATCACCGATCTCACGCGCCACGACCTGCGTTCGCGCATCGGCATGGTGCTGCAGGACACCTGGCTGTTCTCGGGCACCATCCGGGAGAACATCGCCTATGGGCGCCCGGGGGCGACCGACGACGAGGTGCTCGAGGCAGCCCGGGCCACCTATGTCGACCGCTTCGTCCATGCCCTGCCCGACGGCTACGACACGCTGCTCAACGCGGAGGCCGACAACATCAGCGCCGGTGAGCGACAGCTCATCACGATCGCCCGGGCCTTCCTCGCCGCACCCTCGCTGCTCATCCTGGACGAGGCGACCTCCTCGGTCGACACGCGTACCGAGCTGCTCGTGCAGCACGCGATGTCCGCCCTGCGCTCGGACCGCACGAGCTTCGTCATCGCGCACCGGCTGTCGACGATCCGGGATGCCGACCTCATCCTCGTCATGGAGTCCGGGCGCATCGTCGAGCAGGGCTCGCACGCCGAGCTGCTCGCGGCCGGTGGAGCGTTCGCTGCCCTGTACGCCGCCCAGTTCGCCGGTGCGGCCACCGACCTCGACGAGGAGGCCGGCGTCCCGGCGCACGCGTAGGGCGCCGTTGGGGCTGATGGTGCGGATCGGCGCCGCTCCGGTGCCCGGCTGATCAACTCACCCCGAGGCGGTGGAGAAACGCATGGATGCCGGGGGTCGGGGTAGGGGGCGGGCTCACCTACCTATGGAGGAGGAGACATGAGCCAGACAGCCCGAGACATCATGACGGCCGGCGCGGAGTGCATCGGTGAGCACGACAACATGGTCACCGCCGCGGAACGGATGGCTGCACTCGACGTGGGCGCGCTGCCGATCTGCGGGGACGACGACCGCCTGCACGGGATGGTCACCGACCGCGACATCGTCTGCAAGGTGGTCGCCCGAGGGCAGGATCCCCGCGAGGTGACCGCCGGAACCCTCGTGGATGGTGGCGAGGTCGTCACCATCGGCGCCGACGACTCCCTCGAGGAGGCCAGGCGCACCATGGAGCGGCACCAGGTCCGGCGGCTCCCCGTCATCGACGGGCACCGGCTCGTCGGCATGGTCAGCCAGGGTGACCTGGCCAAGGCCCTGCCGGACAGCCGCACCGGCCAGATGGTGGAGTCCATCTCCCAGGAGTGACCCACCCACGGCGAGGGGGCTCCGACGCCGTCGGGGTCCCCTCGCCGGCATCCGGTCGTGGATGCCGTACCCGGGACAGGGTCGGATCGGCCAGGGTCGGATCGGGCAGGATCGGATCGGGCAGGGTCGGATCTGGTCCGGCCCGCGCGGCGCCGACGAGGGCGTCCTGGCGAGAGGATGGGTCATGGCTGAGACGCGTCATGAGGAAGTGGAGCGCAAGTACGGGGTCGGACCGGACACGGCCCTTCCCGCCCTCACCCGGGTGGAGGGCATCGCGGGCGCTGATCCTGCCCGAGAGATCCACCTGGCGGCGACGTACTTCGACACCACGGAGCTGGACCTGCTGAAGCACGGGGTCACCCTTCGGCGTCGGGTCGGCGGCACCGATGAGGGCTGGCACCTCAAGGAGCCCTCGGGACCGGACTCCAGGTCCGAGTTCCGTCTGCCCCTGGGCCGTGCCGTCCACACCGTTCCGAAGCGGTTGCGCGTCGCCGTGGAGCACCTCACCGGTGGGCGTGCGCTGGCTGCGGTGGCCCAGATCTCGACGCACCGCACGGAGATCCGCCTCGTGGGCGATGGCGGCGCCGGTGTCGCTGTCGTGGCGGACGACGACGTGCACGCCGAACGGTTCCTGGCGCCGTCGCTGGTCCAGCACTGGAGGGAGTGGGAGGTCGAGCTGGCGGGCGCCACCTCGGACCTGCTGGAGCGCATCGAGGCCGAGCTCCTGCGCGCGGGCGCGCGTCCGGCCGGCGTCTCGTCCAAGCTGGCCCGGGCCCTCGCGGTGGAGTCCCCGAGCCACGATGCTGCCTCCACCGAGGGGGGCCCCACCCGCGGCTCCAGCGTCCGGCTCGTCCTCGCGACGTACCTCGCGGAGCACCTCGCCGTCCTCCAGGAGCACGACGCCGGGTTGCGCGGTGACACCGTCCACCAGCTGCGCATCGCCGCACGCCGGCTGCGCTCCGCCCTGACGACCTACCGGCCGATGTTCCAGCCCCCCGGCGTCGTCGATGACCTGCGCGACGAGCTGCGCTGGCTGGGTGGCGAGCTGAGCGAGGCCCGTGACTCGGAGGTCCTGCGCCGGCACCTCGACGCCCTGGTCACCGACGAACCACGCGCCACGACCCACACCGCACTGCGGGATCGCATCGACAGCGACCTCGACGAGACACACCGCACTGCTCACGCTGTCGCAGTCGATGCCGTCGCGAGTGCGCGCTACCGGCAGCTCGTCCGCTCGCTCGATGCCGTCATCCAGGCACCAGCCCTGAAGCCCAAGGCTTCCAAGCCCGCCCGGAAGGCGCTGCCCAAGCTGCTCGAGCGCGATGCACGGCGCCTCCGGCGAGCCGCCGAAGCGGCACGGCGAGCCGACAGCCCGATGGCGCGGGACGAAGCCCTTCACGAGGTGCGCAAGAAGGCCAAGCGGCTGCGCTACGGTGCCGAGTCCGCCACCCCGGTGCTCGGCAAGCGGGCCAGGCGGCTGGCCACCCGTGCCAAGAAGGTCCAGGACGCGCTCGGTGCCCGCCAGGACACC
>DATIAB010000164.1:0-5629 GCA_035458265.1 Ornithinibacter sp.
CATCGGCAAGCTCGGCGGCGTCTTCCGGGTCACCGAGGGCCTGCAGAAGGACTTCGGCGAGGAGCGGGTCATCGACACGCCGCTGGCGGAGGCCGGCATCCTCGGCACCGCCATCGGCATGGCCCTGCGCGGCTACCGGCCGGTCGTCGAGATCCAGTTCGACGGGTTCGTCTACCCCGCGTTCGACCACATCGTCAGCCAGGTCGCCAAGCTGCACGCCCGCTCGCTCGGCTTCGTGAAGATGCCGATCGTCATCCGCATCCCCTTCGGCGGGGGCATCGGCGCCGTCGAGCACCACAGCGAGTCCAACGAGGCCTACTTCGCGCACACCGCGGGCCTGCGCGTCGTCGCCGTCTCCAACCCGCACGACGCCCACTGGATGATCCAGCAGGCCATCGAGACCGATGACCCGGTCGTCTTCTACGAGCCCAAGCGCCGGTACTGGGACAAGGGCGAGATCGGTGACGGGCCGTCCGGGTCGCTCGGCTCCGCGCGGGTGCTGCGCGAGGGGACCGACGTCACGCTGCTCGCCTACGGCCCGATGGTCAAGACGTGCCTCCAGGCGGCCCAGGCTGCACAGGAGGAGGGCCGCAACCTCGAGGTCATCGACCTGCGCTCGCTGTCACCCCTCGACGAGGACGCCATCCTCACCTCGGCCAAGAAGACGGGGCGCGTCGTCGTCGTCCACGAGGCGTCGACCTTCCTCGGCATGGGCGCGGAGATCTCGGCGCTGGTCACCGAGCAGGCCTTCCACCACCTCGAGGCCCCGGTGCTGCGCGTGGGCGGCTACAACGTCCCCTACCCGCCCAGCCGCATCGAGGAGGAGTTCCTCCCCGACCTCGACCGGGTGCTCGACGCCGTCGACCGCTCCCTCGCGTACTGAAAGGGGTTCTCGCAGATGGCTCTTCGTGAGTTCAAGCTCCCCGACCCCGGTGAGGGTCTGACCGAGGCCGACCTCGTCACGTGGCACGTGGCCGTCGGAGACACGGTCAAGGTCAACGACATCGTCGTCGAGGTCGAGACCGCCAAGTCCCTCGTCGAGCTGCCCGTGCCGTTCGCCGGCACGGTGGCGGCGCTGCACGCGGCGGAGGGCGACACCGTCGAGGTCGGCTCGGTCATCATCACCATCGACGACGGGGTGGGTGGACCGGCGGATGCCGTCACGCCGGCCCCCGCTGCCACGGCACCCGACGCAGGCCCGGCATCGGACGCTGTCGCGGCACCCGACGCTGGCGCGGCACCCGAGGAGATCGCCGAGGGGCTGATCGGCGGCACGACCTCGACCGGGCGCACGGCGGTGCTCGTCGGCTACGGGGTCAAGCAGACCGAGGCCAAGCGCCGCCCCCGCGCCGGTCAGCCCGCCGCCGCCCCTGCCACCTCCCCCGTCCCCGAATCGACCAATAGGTCACCCGAGGGACAGCCGGCCGAACCGGAAACCGTCCCCGAATCGACCAATAGGTCACCCCAGGGACAGCCGGCGTCCGCTGAACGGGTGCGCGCGCTGGCCAAGCCACCCGTCCGCAAGCTCGCCAAGGACCTCGGCCTCGACCTCTCCGCCATCACTCCCACCGGGGCAGGCGGCGTCGTCACCCGAGCCGACGTCGAGGCCGCGGCCAGCGCACCTGACGCCGCGGCATCCGCGCCGTCGGACTCGGCTCCAGGGGCTGCCACGTCCGGTTGGGGCCGCCCCACGGCATCCGGCGAACGGGAGGAGCGGGTGCCCGTCAAGGGCGTGCGCAAGATGACCGCGCAGGCGATGGTCGCGTCGGCGTTCACCGCGCCCCACGTCACCGAGTGGGTCACGGTCGACGTCACCGCGACCATGGAACTGGTCGAGCGGCTCAAGGCCGACCGGGAGTTCCGCGACGTCAAGGTCACACCGCTGCTCGTGCTCGCCAAGGCCATGTGCGTCGCGGTGCGGCGCAACCCCGGCATCAACGCGAGCTGGGACGAGGCCGCCCAGGAGATCGTGCTCAAGCGCTACGTCAACCTCGGCATCGCCGCCGCGACCCCTCGCGGACTCCTCGTGCCGAACATCAAGGATGCCGACGCGATGTCGATGCGCGAGCTCGCCGACGCGATCGGCACCCTCACGGCGACCGCGCGCGAGGGCCGCACCCAGCCTGCGGACATGGGCGGCGGCACGATCACGATCACCAACGTCGGGGTCTTCGGCATCGACGCGGGCACGCCGATCCTCAACCCGGGTGAGTCGGCGATCATGGCGTTCGGGACGGTGGCACGTCGCCCCTGGGTCGTCACCGGGGCCGACGGCACCGAGTCGATCGAGCCGCGCTGGGTGACCACCCTCGCCCTGAGCTTCGACCACCGGCTCGTCGACGGCGAGCTCGGCAGCCGCTACCTCGCCGACGTCGCGACGATCCTTGCGGACCCGTCCCGGGGCCTCGTCTGGGGCTGAGCACGCAGTGGAATCGAGGTGGCGAGGGCGGCAGTGACCAGTAGGCCGTAGTAGAGGGCGGTCGTCCACACGCCATACGGAGTGTCGAGGGCGAAGTCTTGTCCGCCGACGGTCGTGGCGGTCAGGACCCACACGGCGAGGGCGGCGATGAAGACCACCGCGCCGGCCCGCCGCACGACCTGACGTCGGCCAGCGACGGCATACGCCCCGATCACCGAGATCAGGGGAACGCCGATCGCGCCACCGCCCACGCCACCCTCGAACAGGGTGGCGGGATCGGCCAGCCCCGGCACGAGGACGGCGGCGAAGAGCACCGGCGACCAGACCAGGAACCGGCGAGGCCGGCCGCGGCGCCGTTGGAGCTCGGCCCAGCCGAGCAGGGCCCCGATGGCCGTGCCGGGCACGAGAACAAAGCCGAACGTTCCGATCCAGGACACGGCCGACTCGTCCCCGATGACCTCTGACATGAAGCCACGCAGGCCCGACGCCCACGCCAGCCCCGTCACGGCGCCGACCCACGGCAGCAGGGCATCACCACCGCGGATCCCGTGCGGGTGGGGCAGCGCGGCTCCGAAGCTCAGAACCGCCATCAGGGACCCGCCGAACAGGCACACCCACGCGCCCAGCGGGGTGGACAGCGGGGCCGGCATCGTCCCGATGAAGAACAGCAGCAGCATCCCCATCGACCAGACGACGGCGCAGAGGATCCGGCCGAAGGTCCACCGACCTCGGGAGAGGACGACCCCACCCGTCAGGGCCGTGGCGACGACCATGAGCGCACCCGAGCCCTCCCCTGTGGTGATGAGCAGCCTGAAGATCGCCGGGTCGAGCAGGGCTGTCGCGAAGAGCACAGGTGCCCACACGAGGGCTCGCCGGTGCCGCAGGCCCATCGACCGTCGGGCCCCGGCCAACCGCAGCAGTGCGCCCACCGCCGCACCCGGCAGGAGGACCAGGAGAACGGTCGTCCAGGTCGAGGTCGTCGCGGCCCCCGCGAGCTGGCTCATCCACGCTCGGAGCGCTGCGGCCCAGGTGAGGCCGACAACGGCGCCGAGAACGGCGCCCTGGGCGAGGCGCGGGTTGACGGGCGTGCGTGCTCGGTCCGTCACGACTCCTCCTCGGGTCGGGCCAGCGACACGAACACCCAGAAACCGGGATGGGTCGCGACGGTGGTGGTCGTCATGTCGAGAAAGTAGGACCGCGACACCCGGGGGCACATCCGTGGATCCACTCAAGCCCCACCCCAAGGTGTCGAGTGCGCACGAGTAGGGTCGGTCGGCATGGAGGACGGGCAGGGCCTGCCGGCTGGGTTCGATGCCGAACACCTGCTCGACATCGCCCGAAGACACCACGCGGCCGGCGACCTCGATGCGGCGTGGACAGCCGTGAGCAACCTTGCGGCACACGCCAGGCAAGCCCAGGACCCGACCACCTTGGCTCGCGCTGCTCTCGTCATCCGACAGCCGGGTGACCGCGTCGTCGGGGCTCGGGTGCATGCTCTGGCGCGCGAGGCACTGACCCGGGTCGAGGCGCTCGTCGCGCGCGCGACCCAGCCGGACCAGGTCACCGCCCTGCTCGCCGATCGTCTCGCCTCCCAGGTGGCGGCAACCCGCGATCCCTTCGGCAGCGACGCGTTCCAGGTCGCGGCCGCGCAGCTCGACCCGGCCGAGCTGCGCGACCCGGAGGCGACCTTCCTGGCCCTCCAGGCGAGGGTCGCCGAGGTGCCGAACCTCGCGCACGTGGAGGAGCGCCTCACTCTCGCGACCCGGGCTGTGGCACTGGGTGCGGCGACGGCGATGGTGGAGTACGAGGCGTGGGGGCGGCGCTGGCGCATGGATGCCTTTGCCGAGCTGGGGCTTCGGCTGGAACTGGCGTCCGAGCGCGCGGCAGTCGCGCCGCTGACCGAGCAGCTCGGAGCGGAGTGGCGTTCGTGGCTCGTGCTCACGCGGGCTTCAGAGCGGCTGCTCGAGGGAGACTTCTCGACGGCGCTGCTCCTTGCGGACGAGGCGCGCACCGTGGGCGGGGTGGGCGGCGTGGCCGACTTCTTCCACCTCGTCTACGGCTCGGAGGTGGCGGTGTGGACCGGCGCCGGAGCGCAGGAGACCGCAGCCGCGCTCGTCGGCACCATCGAACACCTGCCGTTTCTCGCCCGCAGCTGGCTGGCGATTGCGTGGCTTGCCGCCGGTGAACGTGACCTGGCCCTCGATGTGTGGCGAGCGGTGCGAGGGCACGTCGAGAAGATGCCCGAGGACGCGCCGGAATGGGTCGTCGGCGCGGTCAGTCGCGTCGACCTGTGCGAGGCGTTCTCCGACACGGTGGTGGCGCAGCTGCTGTACGACGAGCTCCTGCCGTTCGAGGGACGTCACGCGATCGGCGTCGCTCACGCACCGCACCACGGACCCGTCGCACTCGCCCTCGGTCGACTCGCCCTGGTGCTGGGTCGGCTCGACCGCGCCAGGGTGCACCTCACGTCGGGTCTCGCCGCGGCGGAGCAGCTCCAGTCGCCCCCGTACGTCGGCCTGGCCCACGCGGCACTGGCCGCCACCTACACCCCGGGGACCCGGGCGCGCGCTGAGCACACGGCCGCGGCGAGGGCACTCGCTGAACGGCTGGCTTCCCCCTACCTCGCCGACAGGGTCGCCGCTCTCGGGGGGACGGCAAGGGTCCTGGATGCACGGGTGACGCCTCGGGAGACCGAGATCGCCCACCTGGTCGCGGCCGGGCTCACGAACGGCGCCATCGCCCAGCGCCTCGTGCTCTCGGAGCGCACCGTCGAGAACCATGTCTCCCATCTGCTTCACAAGCTCGACCTACCGACGCGTGGCACGCTCGCGGTGTGGGTCCGTGACCACAGCGACGAGACGGGCCACGCCGACGAGACGGGCAACGTCGAGAGGACATCGCCATGAGTGATCCCGTTGGAGTCGTCTTCCCCGAGGTCGAGGGGCGCCGCTCGACGAGCGCCACCGGCCGTGGTGTCGTCGCCGATGCCCTGCGCCCCGTCGACCCCGTGGGAGCGGCTGCGGCCCAGCGCGAGACCAACTGGCGCAGTGGGTACCTCACCCACTTCCGCCGGCTCGTCGAGGCGGGGTTGGCCACACCACAGGATGCCGTCTCGATCGCCGACGCGGGGCTCGCCTCGGTGCACGAGCGCATGCGCTGGCGGGACCCCGATGGCAGTGAGTGTCGCCTCGACGCCGCCCTGGGTGGCGT
>DATIAB010000165.1:0-3607 GCA_035458265.1 Ornithinibacter sp.
CGAGCCCTCGGCAACGCGGCGCTGGCGCCGTTCGGCACGACGATCTTCGCGACGATGTCGGCCCTGGCGGCGGAGCACGGCGCGATCAACCTGGGACAGGGCTTCCCCGACAGCGACGGGCCGACCGAGGTGCTCGAGGCGGCGGTTGCCGCGATCCGCTCGGGTGCCAACCAGTACCCACCCGGGGCCGGGGTACCCGAGCTGCTCGATGCCGTCGCTGCGCACCAGGCGCGCTTCTGGGGCGTGGACGTCGACCCGCGGACCGAGGTGCTCGTCACCGTCGGCGCCACCGAGGCGATCGCCGCGACGGTGCTGGCGCTGGTCGCCCCGGGTGACGAGGTGGTGACCTTCGAGCCGTACTACGACTCGTACGCCGCGACGATCGCCCTGGCCGGTGGGGTCCGGCGGACGTCGGTGCTGCGGTTCCCCGACTTCGCCGTCGACGAGGCGTCCCTGCGGGCCGCGTTCTCGTCGCGCACGCGCATCGTGCTGCTCAACACGCCGCACAACCCCACGGGGAAGGTGTTCACGCGTGCCGAGCTCGAGCTCGTGTGTCAGCTGGCGCGCGAGCACGACGCCTGGGTCGTCACCGACGAGGTCTACGAGCACCTGGCGTTCGACGGCGCCGAGCACGTGCTGGTGGCGTCCCTGCCGGGGATGGCCGAGCGGACCTTGACGATCTCGTCGGCCGGCAAGACGTTCTCGACGACCGGGTGGAAGGTCGGCTGGGTGACCGGCCCGGCTGCTGCGGTGGCGGCTGTTCGAGCGGTCAAGCAGTTCCTCACCTACGTCGGGTCAGGACCGTTCCAGCCGGCGGTGGCTGTGGGCTTGGGCCTGCCCGATGCCGTGTTCGCGGGGTTGGCCCGCTCCTTGCAGGGCAAGCGGGACCGGCTCGTCGACGGGCTGCGTCGGGCGGGGATGGAGGTGTCGGTGCCTGCCGGCGGCTACTTCGTCGTCGCGGACGCGGCGTCCCTCGGGGCGGTGGACGGGTTGGCCTTCTGCCATGAGCTTCCCGCACGAGCGGGGGTGGTGGGGGTGCCGGTGTCGGTGTTCCACGACGACCCAGAGGCGGGGCCCACCCTCGTGCGGTTCGCGTTCTGCAAGCGCGACGAGGTGCTCGACGAGGCCTGCCGCCGCCTGGCCACGCTCGCCCGGACCGGTTGACCCGGCCCTCGGCGGGGCGGCGTCGGCCGTCCACAGGGGGTCGCCAGGCCGGATGCCGTCCACAGGGTCGCGTCGTCGGCTCGCCCTGGGTCGGTCTGCTGAGCACTCTGGGCGCATGACTGCACCTCCTGCCCTGGCTGCGGCCGTTGCGGCGTCTGTCGCGGCCGCTGCTTCTGCGGCGTTCGGGCTGCTCGGCGCCGACGTGAAGGCGCCCACCGGGGACCCGTCGGCGCCGGTGCCTGCGGCGGGGGCGGCAGGCGCAACGGGCATCGACCCCCTGCTTCAGGGCTCGGTGCGGGAGGGGCAGCGGTGGCAGTGGCCGGTGACACCCCGACCCGCCGTGGTGCGCCCGTTCGTGGCGCCGGTGTCGGCGTATGCCGCCGGGCACCGAGGGCTCGACCTCGCGGCATCCGAGGGAACGGCCGCGCTCGCGGTCGAGGCCGGGCTCGTGGTGCACGCGGGTGTCGTGGCTGGTCGGGGGACAGTGAGCGTCGAGCACGCCGACGGGCTGCGCAGCACCTACGAACCGGTCACGGCATCCGTTCGTGTCGGTGATGTCGTGGCCGCCGGTGATCGGCTGGGCACGATCGGGCGGGCCAGCGGTGCGGCACATTGCGGGCCGACGAGCTGCCTGCACCTGGGCGCCCGGCGTGGTGAGCACTACCTCGACCCGCTCCCGCTGCTGGCAGGTGGACGCGTCATCCTTCTGCCCTTCGGCTGATCGCCCGGCCAGTCGCCGGGTCGAGGTGATACCGCTCGCGAATCCGAGCACCTGCGACTCGACCCAGCCGCAGTAGCGTGAGGCCGGCAGGGGCTCAGGCTCGGGGGTGGGCCTGCGCGTACGACGACTTGAGCCTCTCGACGGACACGTGCGTGTAGATCTGCGTCGTGGCCAGCGAGGCGTGCCCGAGCAGCTCCTGGACCATCCGAAGGTCAGCCCCGCCTTCGAGGAGGTGGGTCGCGGCGCTGTGCCGCAGTCCGTGCGGGCCGAGGTCGGGCGCATCGGGGACGTGCCGAAGCAGCTCGTGGACGACCGCGCGGATCTGTCGTTGGTCGGCCCGGCGCCCGCGCCGCCCGAGGAGCAGGGCCGGCCCGCTGTCGGGCCCCACCAGCCGGGGGCGACCTCGCTCGAGCCACTCACACACAGCTGCTCGAGCAGGCAGCCCGAAGGGCACGCGACGTTCCTTGTCGCCCTTGCCGACGACCCGCAGGAGATCGCTTGACAGGTCGACGTCGTCGACGTCGAGCCCGACGAGCTCACCGACCCGGATGCCGGTCGCGTAGAGCAGTTCCAGCGCGGCACGGTTGCGCAGGTGGACCGGGTCGTCGTCGTCCGCGGCGACCTCGGCCACGTCGAGCAGGGCCGCGGCCGATCGTTGCGCGAGGACGGGTGGCAGTGTGCGGTGCCGGCTCGGGGCCGTGAGCCGAAGCGACGGGTCGATCGCGACCCGCCCGGTGCGCTCCAGCCAGCCGAAGAAGGTCCGCAAGGAGGCCGAGGTGCGGGCGATCGTCGCCCGGGCCGCCCCACGACGGGACAACACCCCGAGCCAGGCACGCAGGTCGGCAAGGGTGACCTCGCGCAGCTCGTCGTCGTCGGCCACACCGCAGTCGCGCAGGAAGTCCTCGACGTCCCGCAGATATGCCCGCACGGTGTGCACCGATCGACCGCGCTCGGCGCGCAGGTGGCGCTCGAACGCTGGCAGCGCCTCCAGGGCGGTGGGGGTCACGGCTTCACGGTGCCACCCCACCAGTCACACCTGCAACACGGCACGCGGTCAGGTCATCGCCCAGTACGCCCCGCGCGACGGGTGGCCTTGCGCCACGCCCCTGCGTCCCGCCGCACCAGTCCGACACCGACGCCGGTCGCGCTGTCGTCCGGCTCTGGTGCCGTCGTTGGGGCCTCGGCGCGGTGCTTGACACCGCGTAGGTGGTCTCGGGCCATGACGAAGTCGGCGGGTACCACGCCCAGAAGTCCGAAGGCGCTGAACCACCACGGCTCGGTGACCCATCGGGACCTGAAGTGATAGCGCGTACGTTGCCCCTCGTCGAGCGGTGTGAGCACGAACGCCCAGGTCCAGTCGAGCTGGGCTCGATCTCGCCAGCTCATGGGGAGGTGGCTGTTGGAGCGAAGGACCAGCGCTCGCTCCCGGTGCAGGTCCACCACGTACAGACCGCACTCGGTCTCCGGCGGACCGTCTGGCACGAAGGTGCCGATTCCGATGTCCTGCAGCTCCGGGACGACACGATCCGCACTGGGACCGTTTGCGGGGAAGAGGAGACGGTCCACCCACCTGGCCGTATACCAACCCGCGCGACCCCAGCCCATCTGGACGAGCCAGGGCCACACCGCCGATGGTGGCGCACCGAGGGTGACGGCGTGGTCGGTCGTCACTTTGACGACCGGGATGATGTCATCACCAGGCAGGACCGCAGCGCGCTCCTC
>DATIAB010000166.1:0-15497 GCA_035458265.1 Ornithinibacter sp.
CGATACGCCCGTAGGCCAGGGAGGTGTTCTGCAGGTCGCACCCGACCACCCGGCATCCGAGCAGGTGCGCGGCGTCGTCCTGCCGCTCGTGGTGGCTGCCCCACGCCCACTGGAGGTCACAGTCCTCGAAGGTGCAGTCGAGGACCACGACTCGACGAAACGACATCCACTCCGCCCCGTCGCGGATGCCGCGGAACGTCACACCCTCGATCCGCCGGTCCCGGAACTCCCACGCCGTCCCGCTGGCCGGGCTGCGCTCGACGACGGTGCCGGGGGGCAGGTCCGGGCCGGGGATCGTGGTCACAGGCTCACCCTAGAAGAGGAACGAGCCCGGCCAGCGGTACACCACGACGAGCGCATCGGTGTACTCGCCTCCCTTGGCGTACTTCACCGCCACCTGGCTCTTCGTCGTCAGCTCGACGAAGAAGTTCTTCCCGTTGGCCACGAGCTTGAAGTCCGGCCCGAGGGTGCGGTAGACCCCCTTGGACCCGCCCTCCCGCAGCGTCTGGGCCGTCGCCCGGTGCACGGCCTGCCCGACGAACTTGTTCATGAGCGGGAAGTTGCGCGACGCGACGGCCGCCCGGTACGCCGCCTGCTCGGCCGGGCTGAGCGCCCGCAACAGGTTGTTGCGGAAGCTCGCCTGGAGCACGCTGTTGACCAGCTTCGCCACGGTCTGGGCGAACGCCCGTGCTGTCGCATTGCCGACGAGGTGCGCCGGCGCGTAGATCTGGACGCCGTTGCGGCTCGAGATGAGCGAGTACTCCGTCGCGGCGACCGCCCCCGAGGGGTCGGTGAACGACAACGGGTCGTTGTCGACGTAGGCGTAGAGGTTGCCGCCGTTGGCCGGGTCCTCGGAGACGAACCGCCCGATCGACGGGTCGTACCAGCGGGCCCGGGCGTACACGAGCCCTGAGCCGTCCTCCGCGTGCCCGGTGAAGGCGTACGCCCCGGCAAGGCCCGGCTGCGGCGCCGTGGTGTGGCTCTCGCCGAACGCCGAGTACCGGGTCCGCGAGACCTGTGCGCCCGTGGCGTCCGTCAGGGCGGTCACCGAACCCAGCCGGTCGAGCACGGTGTAGACGTCCGACCCGTCCGCCGTCGTGGCGGCGAGCGGGTCACCGCTCGACGGCACGAGGGTGAACGACTGGACGAGCGTCGCCGACGGTCCGGTGCCGGTGAGCTCGGCGATGATCGACGAGCCCGAGTGCGCCCAGCTCGTCGTGGCCCCGTCGACCGTGCTCGACGTCCGCCGTCCGAACGGGTCGTAGCCGTAGGTCGTGGTCCGGCCACCAGTGGTCACCGACCGCAGGGTGTGGTCGGTGTTCCAGGCGAGCGTCGTGACGGCACCCGTGGCGCGGTCCGTGCGGGTGACGAGGTTGCCCTCGAGGTCGAAGGCATAGGTCCGGTCGGCGTCCTGGACGAGGCGGCCTGCGACGTCGTAGCGCACCTCCGCCTGCGGGTTCCCCGTCCACGAGGTCCGGTGGCCTGCGCGGTCGTAGCCGATCGTCTCGTCCGCGAACGGCGAGCCGGCGGCGTAGTCGACCGTCGCGAGGTTCCCGTCGCCGTCGTAGGTGTACCGTTCCGGCCCGAGCTCGTCCTCGACCGTCTCGACCCGGCCCTGGGGGTCGTACCCGTAGGTGACCGACGAGACCGGCGTTCCGGCGCGCAGCTGGGAGCGACTCTCGAGCCGGCCGGTCGCGTCGAAGGCGTTCACCTCGGTCAGCCCGTTGGGCCGCTCGAGACGGACCAGCCGGCCGTAGTCGTCGACCTCGAGGTCGAAGCGGCCCGTGCGGGTGTCGGTGAGCGTGTCGATCCGGCCGGCGGCGTCGTAGGCGAGGGTGCTCGTGCCCCACGGAGTGGCCACCCGGGTGACGTCCCCGGCGCCGCTGTAGGCGTAGTCCAGGGCGTACCCGGGAGCACCGCTGCCCGAGACCTCCTCACGCGCCATCCGGCCCGCAGCGTCGTACGTGCGGCTGATGTCGACCGTGCCGTTCGTCACGGATCTCAGCTCACCGAACCCGGTGTACCCGTACGTCGTCGTGCCCTCGGGTGTCGTCCTGGTTCGCACGCGGCCCGCAGCGTCGTGGGTCATCGACGTCGTCGCGCCGTTGCGGTCCAGGACCGAGGTGAGGCGCAGCGCGTCGTCGTACGCGAACGTGGTCACCCTGCCGGACTCGTCGGTCTGCGTCCTCAGCTCGCCGAGGTCGCCGTAGCTGAACGACCGGTGACGACCCGCAGCGTCGGTCATGCGGGTGACCCGGTGGAGGTCGTCGCGGACGAACTCGTTGACGACCGCACCCGAGCCGTCCCTGACGGCCAGCTCGTAGCCGGCGTCGTCGTACGTGACGGTGCGGACGATGCCCTGGCCGTCGTCGGCGCTGGTCATCCGGCCCAGCGAGTCGTAGGCGTAGTCGCTGACGAGCTCGCCACCGCGCACGACCCTGGTCACCAGCCCCCGGGTGAGCGTGAAGTCGGTGCGCACGCCGTCCTCGCCGACCATCGACGTGAGGTTGCCAGCATCGTCGTAGCCCCAGAGCCGCCCCAGGGAGGCGCCCGTCGTGCGCTCGGACTTCAGGTTGCCCTCGGAGTCGTACGTCCGGGTGACGACGCGCCCGTCCTGGTCGGTGCTGGTGAGGATGCGGCCCTTCGCGTCGCGGGTCAGCGTCACCGTGCCCGAGGGGTCGGTCTGGCCCATGACCTGCTGGGCCTCGTTGTACGTCCAGGTGGTGGTGCGGGTCTGCCCGTCGGCGACCGCGTCCTCGCGCACGAGGTTGCCGACCGTGTCGTAGGTCGAGATCGTGAGCAGCCGCCCGCTGGCGTCGGTGACGCGCTCCTGGCGGGCGCCGACGTCCGTGGTCACGAGCGTGCGGTTGCCCTCGGCGTCGATGTACGCCTCGACGCGGCCGTCCGAGCCGTACTCGACGGTACCGAGCGAGCGTCCGCCCGGTCCGGACATCCCCGTCAGACGGTGGTCGTCATAGGTGTACGTCGTCCGGGTGCTGTCGAGCCCGACCGATGCGACCAGGTCGCCGGCGGCGTCGTACTCGTACGACGTGGTGCCCGCCGGGCTGACGATCTGCGTGATCCGGTCGAAGGTGTCGCGGGTGTAGGTCACGGACCGGCCGAGACTGGACTGGATGCCGTCGCGGGTGAAGGTGAGGGTGTTGCCGTTGCGGTCGGTCACCGTCTTCAGGCCGGTGTCGCGGTCGATGACGTAGGCCGTCCCGTTGTCGTCGGTGAGCGTGAACAGCGTCGGGTCGTACAGCCCGCCCGTGCCGAAGCCACCGCCGAGGGCGTTGCCGTCGCCCGGGAAGAACAGCGAGGTGTCGTTGACCGCCTCGAGCTCGGACGTCGTGTTCGTCCCCTCCCGCGCGACGAACGACGCCTGCGCGAGGGCCGGGAAGAAGGTGCTGCCGTTGGTGCCGACGAGGTCGAAGGCCTCGACGCGACCGTCGGGCCAGGTGACCGACACGTAGTGCGGGACCGACGAGCGGTACTCGAGGCCGCAGAAGATGAGGCCACAGGTCGTGGACCTTGCCGACCATCCGCCGAGTCCGAGCGGCGGCCCGGTCGTCACCCGGAAGTCGGCGACCGAGGCGGTCCAGCCGACCCCGAAGTCGCCGACCCTGCTGTCGAAGGAGTCGTAGGAGCGCTCGACACGCAGCGGGAGCCCGGCCAGGTCGACGTCGTGGTCGACGAACGAGCGCGTCATCCGCCCCGGCTTGTAGGCACCGTCGACGAGCACGTCGACCGACGTCGTGGTCGTGCCACCGTCGCTCGAGGTGCTGACGACCTGCACGGTGTATGCGCCGTTCGTGAGCACGGTCGGGTCGATGACCGCCGACACCGTCTCGGTCGCGGCGCCACCGGACCCGGTGCCCATGGTCACGGGCGCACCCGAACCGTCGGCCGGGGTGACCACCACGCGCCATCCGGTCACCGTGGTTCCGGTGGCCGCGGTGAGGTCGGCCGTGACGGTCGTCGGGACCGCGAGCCGGGTGCCGGCGCCGATCGAGACCCCGCTCGTCGTCGGACCGGTGTCCTCGCCGTTGGCTCCGCCGCCGATCACGACGACGGACCCGTCGCCCACCGTGATCGTCGACGGGTCGTCGGTGGGGATCGGGTCGAGCTCGGCCGAGGTCACCGAGCCGCTCACGGTGATCCGGGTGACCCCGGCCGGCACCGGCTGGTCGATGCGCAGCCGGAACTCGACCGTCGCCTCGCGGTAGGGCGCGAGGGTGCCCACCGCGACGTCGACCTGGCCCCCGGCCGTGACGGTGCCCTGGGATGTCGAGACGGACCCGCCAACGAGCGTGGTCCCGGCGGGCGGGGCGAGCGCGAAGCGGATGCCGGTGACGTCGCGCGTGCCCACCGACGTGATCGTCGCCCGGTAGCCGAGGGTGTCGCCGGGCGTGAGGACACCGTTGCCGTCGGCGTCGACGGCCAGAGATCCGGTGAGGTAGGCGCTGAGTGCCGGGTTCGGGCTGATGACGGTGGTGCGCGTCGGGTCGGCCGAGCCGGGGAGCACCGGGTCGTCGGTTCGCACGCTCTCGGCGCCCGTGGCCCGCACGGCACCCTGCATGCTCACCTGGCCGACGCCGGTCGGCATCGGGTCGGCGACCCGGACGTCGACGGTCACGGTGCGCGAGGCCCGACCGGCGACGTCGGGCAGGGCGACCCACGCCGTGCCGTCCCGGTTCTCGACGCTGCCGCCGTCCGGCGTGGTCGCCGCACCGTCGACGAGCGTGCTGTTCGGGTCGGCGGGCAGCTCGGCGCTGACCCCGGTCAGCGGGACGTCGCCCGTGTTGCGGACCACCAGGGTGTAGCGGACCGTGTCGCCGGGGCTCACGGTCCCGTCCGCGCCGGCGTCGACCTGGAGGGCGTCGGTGAGTGAGGCCTGGATCGCGGCCGGGGCGAGCCGGGTCACGGTCTGCTGGGAGCCGGTCGGGCCGTAGGTGCCCCCGCGGGAGTCCTTCCAGGTCACCTGGCCGCGCACCGACGTGGGGCCCACGGATCCGTCGGCCGCCGGGTACGTCGCCGTGCCGGACCCCAGCTCACCGGCCGTGAGCGCGGTCGGCGCCCCGGTGACGGTGAGGGGGCCGCCATCGGCGCTCGCCGTCGTTGCGACGAAGGTGGCCTCTCGCGCGCCGAGGTTGGCCAGCGTGACCTGGTAGTCGGTGCTGGTGCCCGCCCTGACCTCGTCGGGGCCGACGGTCGAGACGCCGACGACCGGCAGCTGGCGGGTGGCCGTCGTGTGGGCCAGTGGAGCCACGAGGCGGCCGACGCCACCGGAGCCCACGGCGAACGCGGCGGTCGTCAGCGGTGACCGGTTCGCCGCGAGCAGGCGACCGAGGTAGCCGGCATCCGTCTCGCCGGCGCCGCGTGCGCCGGGCATGCCGGTGACGTGGTCCTTCTCGATGACGACCGCGGATCCGGGCGCCACGGCTGCCAGACCTGCCTCGTTCGTGGGCGTGACGACGACCGCGTCCCCGTCCGGCAGGACGACGTGCGCCGTGACGTCGGTCGCGTCGCCGGACAGCGCACGCAGCTCCTCGATGAAGTCGCGGCCGTAGGTGAACAGGCGGCGGGCCTGCACGCCGTCCGGTTGGAGGTCGAACGTCACGTGGGTGCGGATTCCGGAGGTCTCGTCCGGGTCGAGGAGGCGCACGGTCTCGGCCGGGGTCAGCGTGAGGACGGCTTCGGTGCCCCAGGACGCCCACGCTCCGGGGGCGAGCGTCGTGCCGCTGACCCGGTCCCCGTCGGTGGTGTACGTCGTCCCGCTGAACGGGTTCGGCTGGGTCGTCACGGTCGCGGCCCCGGTTCCTGCGGTGGCCAGGGTCGACCTCTGCCCAGTGGTGGCGTCGCGACGCTCGATGGCGAGTGTCCAGCCGGCGACGGTGGCAGCCGTCGCGTCGACGTTCTCGAGGCCGACCAGCGCGGGGACGACCAGCCTGGCCCGCTCGTTGCGGACCGCCACGTCGTAGCCGACCGTCTCGCCCGGAAGCGCGGTCTCCCGGTCCCTCGTGATGCCGGTCGTCAGCTCGGGGACGAGGGCCGGGGCGGCCGCGCTCTCCGCGCGGCCGCACTCGGCGCCACGGACCCACAGGTTGTCGCCGGTGATCCGGATGCGGTCGCCCAGCACGCCGCAGAAGAGGCGGTTGTCCGCCCCGGAGATGCTCACCTGGCCCGCGGGGGCGACGATCGTCCCGAGGAACTTGGAGCCCGACGCGGCCAGGTCGACCGCCTTGTCGCCGGAGGCGCCTGCGAGCAGGAACAGCCCGTCGAGGTAGGGCGTGAACGCCGGCCGCGACCCGGAGATCGCGATGGAGCCCTCGGAGACCAGCGTGACGTCGCCCCCGATCTGCGAGCCGTTGAGCCTGATGTCGCAGCGTGCGTAGTAGACCCCTGACGGCAGCGCCGACTGGACGTCGTGCCAGGACCCGGCCGAGCAGAGCTCGGACATGTCGTGGTACGCCGGCCCCACCTCGGCGGCGACGGGGCCGCCGGGGCGGTGGTCGGCGACCGACCAGGTGCGCGGGTAGGGCAGGACCTCGGTCAACAGCGGGTCGGGGGTGAAGTACTGCTTGTCGACGTTCGCGTCGAGAACCCCGGCATAGGTCGTCTCCCCGAGCGCCTTCGTCGCGCCACCCACCGACAGCCGGCCGTTGGCGTGGATGCGACCCTCGATGCGGCCCGAGCCACCGGTCCAGGTCAGCGACTCGGTCGTGCTCGTCGAGTTCGCCCAGACGGCGACCGGGCGCGCCACGGAGAACCCGGTCAGGAGGCTCGTCGTGGTGCCGTCGTCGTCGTCGCGCAGTGTCGCCGTCACGGTGTAGGTGCCGGGCGTGGCGTAGACGTGCGAGCCGATGAACGTCCCCCATCCGGCACCGGCCGTCGTCACGGCTACCTGCGAGGTGGACCCGTCGCCCCAGTCGAAGGTCGCGGCGTGGGTGTCCAGCCAGCCGACATCGGTGAGGCGTCCGTTGACCTGGGTGAGGCCGCCGGCGAAGGCGTCACCGGACTCGAGCACGAGCACGGGGTCGACGTTGCCGACGGTCACGACGACGCGGTCGGTGGCCGTCGAGCCGCTGCCGTCGCCGACCGTCAGCTCGACGACATAGCGCCCGTCGTCGGGGGCGACGAACGTCGGCTTCGGCGTCGTGCGTCCGGCGAGGACGACCGGCGGACCGGAGAACTCGACGACGCGCCACTCGTGGATGAGCTCGCCGCCCACCTTCACGAGGTCGGAGCACGTCGTCACGTCGGAGGTGCCGCCGGCATCCTGCCCGGTGACGGTGACGCACACCCGGTGGGTGCCGGCTGCCAGGTCGGCGGGCAGGTCGAAGGCCAGGGGCACGCTCGCCGGGCCGTCGACGGGCAGAACGAGGCTCGCGGAGAGGTCGACCGGGTCGCCGTCGTCCACGGTGTACGTCACCGCGGTGATCCGTGCACCGATGATCTCCGGGAGGATGTCCGGTAGCTCGGCGACCGTCGGCACGTTCGTGCAGGCGCCGCCGCTCAGCGTCGCCATGTCGGAAAGCCGGATGCCGCTGCGGCCGGCGGTGCACGAGCTGCCCTGCCCGACGGCGAACGCCTGGAACTCGACCGGTGGCGAACAGGGCAGGACGGTCGAGAGGTTGCGTGAGTCGAAGGCTTCGCCGTCGGACATGAACGCGGTGAGCAGCTTCGGGGAGCCGGTCGAGGCGAGCAGCTGGCACGCGAGGGTGGTCGGAGGGAGGAAGTTCGTGCCCCCGCCGATCCGCAGGCTCCGGAGGGACTCCTCGACGTCCCGGATGCCGTCGGCGTCGGCATCCGTGGTCGGGGGGACGAGGTTCGCGACGTTCCCCGCGCCCGAGCGCGGGTCGAGGTCGAGGGCCGTCGCGGCGGTGCTGAAGCGGATGACGGCGACCTTCTCGACCGTGCCGGAGGCGACGACCTCGTCGAGGAGGGCGAGGGCCGCAGCGACCTCGCAGTCCAGGACGGTGTTGAACGACCGGTCGTTGTTGGCGTCTCCACCGCAGTTCGCCGCCGTCGCAGCGCTGCCGGAGACGTCGAGGACGAATGCCAGCGAGGTGTTGGTCACCGCCTGGCCCTGGCCGATCTGGACCTCGCCGGTGGCGCGGATGCCGTCGGCGTCGGGGTCGAGCCCGACGATCCCTGCCCCGAGCGACGTGCCGCCGGGTAGCACGGCCTCGGCCTCACTCGGGGTCAGGCCGGGAAGGGTGCTGGCGGTCGAGCCGGAGCCGTCGAGGGTGACGACCGATCCCTCGTCGACATCCTGGTCGTCGCCGGCGTCCGCCGAGGGCGGCGCGACCGGATCTGGGGTCGGCGGGTCCTCGGGGTCGGGATCGGGGTCGGGGGCGACGCCCCCGCAGAACCTGAAGATGGTGTCGTCGTAGTCGCGGTCGCCGCCACCGAAGAGGTCCTCGAAACCGACGATCGCGCACCCGGCGGTGTCGAAGTCGACCTTGGCGTGGACCTGCCCGTCGGGGTTTCGTGTCGCCGGTCCGGTGCGCAACTGGCTGCCCGACACGTCGATGCCGAACACGAGCTCCGCGCCGGCCTGGTACGGGCTGAGCGTGACCGTGGTGCCGACGTCGCGGTTGGTCGCGATCCGGACGATCTCGGGCTCATAGAGGTACAGGGTCGAGGTGAGGCCGGCGCTGGCCGGCATGACCTCCACGGTGACCGGCGCGCCGGTCGAGAAGAGCTGGCCACCGAGGTCGGGGTCGGGGTCGGTGGCCTCGGCCGCCGACGCCGTCGGTGGGACGGCCAGCCCCAGGAGGACCGCGACCGCGCTCCCCAGTGCCACGTGGCGCAGACGTCGACCGAACATGAAGACCCCAACCCTCGGTGCTTTGCTGGGCCCCTGCAACCGAGATGTGCAAACTTCTACCAGTGATGGCGGTGTCGCGTCAGCGTGTCGGGAAAACTCGTGGGCAGACCAGCCCGAGGGCGCGGCACTGCGCCGGTCGCGACGACCCCCTCACCCGCCGGACGACTGCCTGATCTCGTGCTGGTCGACCTCACCGTCGACGAGGTCGCCGGCTGCGGCCACGAGCAGCGGGTGCAGCGTCGGGTCGCCCCAGCGGATGCGGGCGAGCAGCTCCTGACGCATCCGTGGCTCCCAGAACTTGCGGATGTGCGTCGCGATCTCCCGGGTGGCCGTCTCGGCCGGGAGGTGTTCCAGGTTGCGCACGAGGTCGTGCCCCATCCGCACGACGGGCGGGACGGCGCTGCTCACGCGCGACCCGCAACGGGGAGCGGTACCTGCTGCGCGGCATCCACCGGCTGTTCGGCCCCGGCGCCGGCCTGTGCGCGGGCCGCCTGGGTCACCACCTCGACCTGCACGGCCGTCACCTTGTACTCGGGGCAGTTCGTCGCCCAGTCCGAGTTCTCCGTCGTCACGACGTTGGCCCCGGTGACCGGGTGGTGGAAGGTGGTGTAGACCACGCCGGCCGGCATCCGGTCCGAGACCAGCGCCGTCAGGCGGGTCGTGCCGACCCGGGAGGAGAGCTCGACGACGTCGCCGGACGCCACGCCGCGCAGCTCGGCATCCGACGGGTGGATCTCCAGGACGTCCTCGGGGTGCCAGGTCGAGTTGGGGGTGCGCCGGGTCTGGGCGCCGACGTTGTACTGCGAGAGGATGCGCCCAGTGGTGAGCACGAGCGGGAACCGGCGGTTGGCCCGCTCGGTCGTGGGCACGTAGACGGTCTCGGTCAGCTGCCCCAGACCGCGCACGAACGACCCGACGTGCATCGTCGGGGTGCCGTGCGGAGCGGCATCCGTGACCGGCCACTGCAGCGAGCCCTCGGCGTCGAGGCGAGAGAACGAGACCCCGGCGAACGTCGGTGTCGTGGCGGCGATCTCGTCCATGATCTGCGACGGCGCGGCGTACGACATCGGGTAGCCCATCGCGGTCGCGATCTCGCACACGACCTGCCACTCGTCCTTGCCGACCCGGCTGGGCATGACCGGGCGCACCCGGTTGATCCGCCGCTCGGCGTTGGTGAACGTGCCGTCCTTCTCCAGGAACGAGGCGCCGGGCAGGAACACGTGCGCGAACCGCGCGGTCTCGTTGAGGAACAGGTCGTGCACGACGACGAGCTCCATCGAGCGCAGCGCGGCCTCGACGTGCGTGGTGTTGGGGTCGCTCTGGGCGATGTCCTCCCCCTGGACGTACAGGCCCTTGAACGACCCGCCGATCGCCGAGTCGAACATGTTCGGGATGCGCAGCCCCGGCTCGGCCTGCAGCGTCACGCCCCACAGCGACTCGTAGATCTCGCGCACCTCCGGCCGCGACACGTGCCGGTAGCCGGGTAGCTCGTGCGGGAAGGAGCCCATGTCGCACGAGCCCTGCACGTTGTTCTGGCCGCGCAGCGGGTTGACCCCGACACCCTCACGCCCGAGGTTGCCCGTGAGCAGCGCGAGGTTGGCCATGCCCATGACCATCGTCGAGCCCTGGCTGTGCTCGGTGACGCCGAGGCCGTAGTAGATCGCCGAGTTGGGTCCAGCGGCGAACATCCGTGCGGCGGACCGCAGGTCGGATGCCGGGATGCCGGTCACCTCCTCCGTCGCCTCGGGCGAGTGCTCGGCCCTTGCGATGAAGGCCAGGTAGTTGTCGGCGTTCTCGCAGCGCTCTCGCACGAACGGCTCGTCCCACAGTCCTTCGGTGACGATCACGTGGCACAGGGCGTTGACGAACGCGACGTTGGTGCCCGGGCGCACCGGCAGGTGGAGGGCTGCCTCGACGTGCGGTGAGCGGACGAGATCGATGCGCCGCGGGTCGGCGACGATGACCTTGGCCCCGGCGCGCAGCCGCCGCTTCATCCGTGACGCGAAGACGGGGTGCGCGTCGGTGGGGTTGGCCCCGATGACGAGCATCACGTCGGCCTGCTCGACGGAGGCGAAGTCCTGGGTGCCGGCAGAGGTGCCGAACGCGTGGTTGAGCCCGTACCCGGTGGGGGAGTGGCAGACCCGTGCACAGGTGTCGATGTTGTTGTTGCCGAACGCAGCCCGCACCATCTTCTGGACGACGTAGACCTCCTCGTTGGTGCACCGCGAGGACGAGATGCCGCCGATCGAGCCGACGCCGTACGTCTCGCGCAGCGCGAGGAACCCTTCGGCGACCCGGGAGATGGCCTCCTCCCACGACACGACCTGCCACTCGTCGTCGATGGAGTCGCGCACCATGGGAGACATCTGCCGGTCTCGGTGCGAGGCGTAGCCGTAGGCGAAGCGGCCCTTGACACAGCTGTGGCCCTCGTTGGCGCCGCCGTCCTTCCACGGCACCATCCGCACCACCCGGGTGGCGTCCCCGCTGCCCTGCACCTCGGCCTTGAACGAACACCCGACCCCGCAGTAGGCGCACGTGGTGATGACGGTGCGCGACGGCATCCCGAGCTCGATGACCGACTTCTCGGTGAGGGCGTCGGTCGGGCAGGCCTGCACGCAGGCACCGCACGACACGCACTCGGAGGACAGGAAGTCGGTGCCACCGGCGGTGATCCGCGACTCGAAGCCACGGCCCTCCACCGTGAGGGCGAAGGTGCCCTGGGTCTCGGAGCACGCGCGCACGCACCGCGAACAGACGATGCAGGCCCTGGGGTCGTAGGCGAAGTACGGGTTGGACGTGTCGGCGACCTCCTCGAGGTGCGAGGCACCGCCGAAGCCGTAGCGCACCTCGGCGAGCCCGACGTCGTGGGCGAGCCCCTGCATCTCGCAGCTGCCACGCTCGCAGCCTGCGCAGTCGGTGGGGTGGTCCGAGAGGTAGAGCTCCATGACCCCACGGCGCAGCTGCTGCACCTGCTCGGTGCGGGTCGAGACGACCATGCCGTCGACGCACGGGGTCGTGCAGGAGGCGGGCGTGCCCCGCATTCCCTCGACCTCGACGAGGCACAGGCGGCACGACCCGAAGGCCTTGAGGGAGTCGGTGGCGCACAGCTTGGGGACGTCGATGCCGACGAGCTTCGCCGCGCGCATCACCGAGGTGCCCGGCGGCACCATCACCTGGATGCCGTCGACCGTCACGTGCGCGGTCGCCTCGCCGAACACCGGCGGCGTCCCGTGGTCGGAGGTCTCGAGCGCTGGCTGGTCGATGATCGTCATGGCCGTGCTCCTTGCGTGGTGTCGACCGGGATGCCGAAGTCCTCCGGGAAGTGCTCCAGGGCACTGCGCACGGGCATCGGCGTCAGCCCGCCCATCGCGCACAGTGACCCCTTGGTCATCGTCGTGCAGAGGTCGTCGAGAAGGGTCAGCTGGGTGCGTCGCACCCCGTCGTCAGGGGCCGCGAGCACGCGGTCGATGACCTCGACGCCGCGCACCGAGCCGATGCGGCAGGGCGTGCACTTGCCACACGACTCCTTGGCGCAGAACTCCATCGCGAACCGGGCCATCGCGGCGGCGTCGAGGCTGTCGTCCCACACGACGATGCCGCCGTGCCCGACCATCGCCCCGGCATCCGCGAACGCCTCGTAGTCCATCGGCAGCCCGAACCTCGTCGGTGGCAGGTAGGCGCCGAGCGGCCCGCCGACCTGCACCGCCTTCACGGGCCGTCCGGATGCCGTGCCACCCCCGAAGTCGTCGACGAGGTCGCCGAGGGTCACCCCGAAGTCGGCCTCGACGATGCCACCGCGTGCGATGTTGCCCGCGAGCTGGAAGACCTGGGTGCCGCGCGAGCGGCCCGTCCCGAGAGCGGCATAGGCCTGGCCCCCATCGGCGAGCACCATCGGGACGGCGGCCAGGGTGAGCACGTTGTTGACGATGGTCGGCCTGCCGAACAGCCCCTCGAGGGCCGGGATCGGCGGCTTGGCGCGTACCTCGCCGCGCTTGCCCTCGAGGGACTCGAGCATCGAGGTCTCCTCACCGCAGATGTAGGCACCTGCTCCGACCCGCACGTCGAGGTCGAAGCGCTGCCCGCTGCCGAGCACCGACTCGCCGAGCACCCCGTGGGCGTAGGCGATGTCGATGGCCCGGCGCAGGGTGGTGATCGCACGCGGGTACTCGCTGCGCAGGTAGACGTAGCCCTCCGTCGCGCCGACGGCGAGGGCGGCGATGGTCATGCCCTCGATCAGGGTGAACGGGTCGCCCTCGATGAGCATGCGGTCGGCGAAGGTGCCGCTGTCGCCCTCGTCGGCGTTGCAGCAGACGAACTTCACGTCTGCCGGTGCGGTGCGTACCGTCTCCCACTTGATGCCGGCGGGGAAGCCGGCACCTCCGCGGCCGCGCAGGCCGGATGCCGTGACCTCGGCGACGACGGCCTCCGGGGTGAGGTCCAGGGCTCGCAGGAGGCCCTTGAGGCCACCGTGCTCGCGGTACGCGGCGAGGTCGGTCGGCTCGATGCGCCCGACGCGGGCGAAGGACACGCGGTTCTGGCGCGCCAGCCACTCGTGCTCGTCGACGACGCCGATGCAGCGGCCGGTGTCGTCGAGGTCACCAGCGACCAGGGCCGGGACATCGGCGACGGCGACGTTCCCGAAGCCCACGCGCCCGGCATCCGTCTCGATCTCGACGAGCGGCTCGAGCCACAGCATCCCGCGGGATCCGTTGCGGCGAACCGAGACCCCGGATGCCGTGAGCGCGTCGGCCACGGCATCCGCCCCGAGCGCGAGCGCGGCACTGTCACCGGGCACCCAGGCGGTGGTCATGCCTGCCACCCGGTGGTGAGCGTCTCGATCCGTTCGGGGGTGAGGGCGGCGTGGAGGTCACCGTCGACGGTGCCCGACGGGCCCTGGGCACACAGGCCGAGGCAGAAGACCTCGCCGACCTCGACGTCCGGCGAGGCGCGCCAGCGGTCGGTGACCACGGCATACGATGCCTCGGCTCCACGGGCCTGGCACGCTTCACCCCGGCAGAGCGAGATCCGGTGCGCGGTCGGGGGAGTGCGGCGGAAGTCGTGGTAGAAGCTCACGACCCCGTGGACGTCGGCCCGCGAGAGGTTGAGGACGTCGGCGATGACCACGACGTCGTCGTCGTCGACATGGCCGTGGGACGCGACGACCTCGTGCAGGATCGGCAGCAGGGGGCCGCGCAGGCTCGCGAGCTGCTCGGCGATGGCTCGTACGGATGCCGCCCGGGCAGGGTCTGCCGGGGTTGGTGGCGCGGCCGGGGCCGGACCTCGTTGGCGCACGTCGTCGACTCCTCAGCGGTGAGTGTGATCTGGGTCGCAACTCTACGCGCGCGTCCTGTGCACCACGCGCTGGTGCCCGGTGGGGATCAGCCACCGGGCACCAGGTTCGTGAGGGAATCGCTCAGGCCTGCACGGCTCCGAGGATCTCCAGGACCTGCTCCGGAGTCGTGGCTGCCTCCAGCGCGGCGATCTGCGTCTTGTCCAGGAAGACCTTGGACAGGTTGGCCAGGATGGCGAGATGGTCGTCGCCCTTGCCCGCGATGGCGACGACGAACGTGGCCGGCTTGCCGTTCCAGTCGACCCCGTCGGAGTACCTGACGAAGGACAGCGCCGACCGGGTGATCGAGCCCTTGGCCTCGTTGGTGCCGTGCGGGATCGCCAGGCCGTTGCCCATGAACGTCGAGACCGAGCGCTCGCGCTCGTGCATGGACGCGACGTAGGAGGGGTCGACGGCACCGGCGGCCACGAGCAGCTCACCGGCCTCGGTGATCGCGGCGTCCCGGGTGGTGGCGGTGCCCGTGAGGCGGATGGACTGCGGGGCCAGCAGGCTGGGAGCCGAGGAGACCGGGCGAGCCAGCGCGACGGCATCCGGCGCGGGTGCGGCTGCGGATCCGGCACCCACCGAGACCGCGACGTTGCTCACCTGGAGGTGCTCGACGATCTCGTCGTAGACCGGGCTCGCCATGAAGTTGTCGACCGTGTACAGCGCTGCCGACGGGCTGTGCTGGGCGGCCCGGTGGGCGAGGTCCTGGTGGGTGACGAGGAGGTCGACGTCGTCGGTGAGCTCCGCGATGGCCTTGTTGACCACGGTGACGTCGGTGAACCCGGCGGCCTGGACCTTGCGCCGCAGGACGGAGGCGCCCATCGCGGACGAGCCCATGCCGGCGTCGCAGGCGAAGACGATGGAGCGGACCGCGTGGCCGGGCCGGGCCGCGGTGGCTGCGCCGGCTCCGACGAGGGCGGACGAGGCGATGGACTTCTTGCCCTTCATCTCCTCCATCGAGCCGATGGCGTCGTCGAGGGAGATGTCCTCGCCCTTGTCCAGCTTTAGCAGGAACGCGGCGACGACCAGGGTCACGAGTGCCGACAGGGCCACCGCGAGGGTCACCCCGACGAAGCTGCCCCGAGCCGTGGCGGCGTACACCGCGAAGATGGAGCCGGGGGCCGCGGGTGCGACGAGGCCGGTGTCGAAGGCGACGTTGACGAAGACGCCGGTCATGCCACCGATGATCATCGCGAGGATGAGGCGCGGCTTGGCGAGCACGTAGGGGAAGTAGATCTCGTGGATGCCACCGAAGAAGTGGATGATCGCGGCACCGGGGGCCGAGGCGCGCGCGACGCCCTTGCCGAAGAACATGTACGCGAGGAGCAG
>DATIAB010000167.1:0-8127 GCA_035458265.1 Ornithinibacter sp.
ACCGTCTCTTCCTGTTCGTGCAGCGAGCGCGCCCACCGGCGACCAGCTCTCGCCATCGGTCTCGTCGCGAGGTCTGGGTCAGACGCTAGGTGGCGGTACCGACAACGGTCACGAGCTGCCGTCGAGCCTGTGGACAAGTGCGATCGGGGGCACCACCTGTGGACGACGATAGACGAACACCTGTTCGAGACCACGCATTGTCGGACGACACGCCGGGCGGGTGTGGTCGAATCAGCCCGTGCCCTCCGCTGAAGGCCACCACCGGCCCCTCAACGCCCGCAGACGCCCGACGGTCGCGACCACCGTCCCGGGACTGCTCTCGCTGCGGCACTACGAGCGCCGGTGGCTTCGGGGCGACCTGCTGGCAGGGGTCACCGTGGCGGCCTACCTCATCCCCCAGGT
This sequence comes from Ornithinibacter sp., assembly GCA_035458265.1. GTDB lineage: Bacteria > Actinomycetota > Actinomycetes > Actinomycetales > Dermatophilaceae > Fodinibacter. The sequence goes on from DATIAB010000167.1 coordinate 403, forward strand.
CATGGCCTACGCCCAGATCGCCGGCCTGCCCCCGGCGGCCGGCCTGTTGGCCATCGTCGCACCCACCCTCGTCTACGCGGTCCTGGGCTCCTCCCGCCAGCTCTCCGTCGGCCCGGAGTCCACGACCGCGCTCATGACCGCGACGGCCGTCGCAGCCGTCGGCGTCAGCGGCCCCGACGCCTACGCCGCCCTGGCGGCTGCCCTCGCGGTGGTCACCGGTCTGCTCTGCGTGCTCGGCTGGGTCTTCGGCCTTGGCTTCCTCGCCGACCTCTTCTCCAAGCCCGTGCTCGTCGGCTACCTCACCGGCGTCGCCGTGCTCATGGTCGTCAGCCAGATCGACAGCCTGACCGGCATCGAGGTGGAGGGCGACTCGATGCCCGCCGAGATCTGGAGCGCCGCGACCCACCTCGCTGACGTCCACGTCCCGACCCTGGTGCTCGCCAGCACCCTTCTCGTGCTCCTCCTGCTGTCCGCCCACTTCTTCCCCCGACTCCCGAACCCCCTGCTCGCCGCGCTCCTCGGTGCCGCGGCCGTTGCCCTCCTCGGGCTCGAGGACCTCGGGGTCGCGACGGTCGGCGCGCTGCCCGCCGCCATCCCGGCACTCAGCCTGCCCGACCTCTCGCCGGATGCCGTCGCCGCCATGCTCGCGCCAGCGCTCGGCATCACGGTGGTCGCCTACTCCGACAACGTGCTGACGGCCAGGGCTTTCGCCGAGCGGTCCGGACAGCGGATCGACGCGAACCAGGAGTTCCTGGCGCTGGGCGCCGCCAACGTCGCGGGCGGGCTGCTCTCCGGGTTCCCGGTCAGCAGCAGCGGCAGCCGCACCGCGATCGGCGCCGCGATGGGCAGCCGCACCCAGCTGTACTCCCTGGCAACCCTCGCCACCGTGCTCGTGGCCGTGCTCGCCCTCGGCCCGGTCATCGCGGCCTTCCCGCAGGCGGCCCTCGGAGCCCTCGTCGTGTACGCCGCCATCCGCCTGGTCGACGTCGCCGAGATCCGACGGGTCGCCCGCTTCCGTCGCAGCGAGCTCGTCCTGCTCATCGCGACGACGCTCGGGGTCTTCGTGTTCGGTGCCCTGAACGGCATCCTGCTGGCGGTCGCGCTCTCGCTCGGCGACCTGCTGCGCCGGGTCGCCCGCCCGCACGACGGCATCCTCGGGTACGTGCGCGGGATGGCCGGGATGCACGACGTCGACGACTTCCCGGATGCCGCCCAGGTGCCGGGCCTGGTCGTCTACCGCTACGACTCACCGCTCTTCTTCGCCAACGCGGAGGACTTCCACGCCCGCGCCCTGGCCGCCGTCGACGAGGCCACCGACCCGGTCGAGTGGCTGATCATCAACGCCGAGGCCAACGTCGAGGTCGACCTGACGAGCCTGGACGCCCTCGCCCGCCTGCACCGAGAGCTCAAGGTCCGGGGAATCGTGCTCGCCCTGGCCCGGGTCAAGCAGGACCTGCTCGACGACCTCGTCGCCGCCGACCTCGTCGAGGCGATCGGGACGGAGCGCATCTACCCCACCCTGCCGACCGCGGTCAACGCCTACCTCGCCTGGCACGACGACACGCACGGCACACCGCACCCGTTCGGGCCGGTCCCCTAGGGCTGCCCGGGTTCGGGCGCCCGGGTCACGATCTCGAGGAGCTCGAGAACGTGCTGGTACTGCTGGCCGGTGGCGCGCGTCATGCCGAGCTCGCACGTACGGTTGCACGAGGCGTAGGCCTCGAAGGGACCGGCCTGCGCGACCTGCGTCGACTGCACCTGCGTGGCAGAGGCGGTCAGCTCCGGGTGCAGCAGCCCGCGGTCTCCCGCGAAGCCACAACAACCCCACGAGTCGGGCACGAAGACCTCGTCAGCCACGGCCCGCGCCACCGTCATCAGTGCAGGGTCGAGCCCCAGCTGGGTGGATGAGCAGGTCGGGTGCAGCGCCATCCGGTGCAGCCGGGAACGCGTCCTCGGCAGCCCGGGAAGCAGCTCGGCCGCCACGTAGGCGACGGCGTCCAGGACCCGGATGCCGGCGTACCGGGCATCCGCCGCTGCCGCGTGGGAGAGCGTGGTCGCCAAGCCCTCGGTGCACGAGGCCGCGTCACTGACGACGTCCAGCTCACCACCACGCGTGGCCTCCCACAGGGATGCCGCGACCCGCTGCTCCATGGCCTGCGCGCCCTCGAGCATGCCCTTGGAGCGCCACGGGGTGCCGCAGCACAGCCCGGGCAGGTCCCCCGGCGCCACGAGGACGACACCGGCACGCCGGCACAGCGACATGAAGGCGCCCCGCACTCCCGGGCCGTCGTCGCTCGGACCGAAGAGGGTTCCCACACACGCCGAGAAGTACACGGCCTCGCGCAGGCCCTGCCCGGGTTCGCGCGCATCGGCGGCCCACGGCGCCCGTCCCTGCGGCCGCGGAGCACCGCCACCGGGCAGCTCCGAGGACCACAGCGGCACCACGTCCTCGTCACCCGCCCTGCGCACGAGTCCGTTCGGGACGAGCACCACCGGGTCGGGGAGCGCTCGAGCCATCGTCAGTGCCGCCGAGGCCACTCTCGTCGTGGCGCCCCAGTGCCCGGCCGCCAGGCGCCAACCCCGCCCCGCCATCGGCCCGACCGCCTCCGCCCGCAGCCGCTTGGTGAGCTCACCGGTGTTGATGTCGACGGGACAGGCGGTCTGGCACATGCCGTCGACCGCACAGGTCTCCACGGCGTCGTACTCGAAGTCGTGCTCGAGCTCGCGCAGGAGCGCCAGGTCACCCGCAGCGGCAGCAGTCCGCATCTCGCGGCGCAGGACGATCCGCTGCCGGGGCGTCGTGGTCAGGTCGCCGCTGGGGCACACCGGCTCGCAGTACCCGCACTCCACGCACCGGTCGACCTCCTCCTCGACCGTGGGCGTCACCTTGACGTTGCGGGTGTGGGCCTCGGGGTCGTCGCTGATGATGACGCCCGGGTTGAGAACACCGCGCGGGTCGAAGAGGTTCTTGACCTGCCTCATCACGTCGTGCAGCTCGTCGCCGTACTGCAGTCGGACGAACGGCGCCATCATGCGTCCCGTCCCGTGCTCGGCCTTGAGCGAGCCCTCGAACCCGAGCACCAGCGCCACCATCTCGTCGGTGAACGCCAACAGGCGATCCATCCGCCCGCCCTCGAGCCGCTCGTTGAGCATGAAGTGGATGTTGCCGTCCTTGGCGTGGCCGAAGATCACGTTGTCCTCGTAGCCGTGCCGCGCGAACAGCTCGATCAGGCGCTCGCACGTGGGCAGCAGGGCCGGCACCGGCACCACGATGTCCTCGAGCAGGGCGGTGGTGCCCGTGGGGCGTGCACCGGCCACCGCGGCGTACAGGCCCTTGCGGGTGTTCCACAGGCGCGAGCGGGACGCGGGGTCCGACGCGAGCGCTGCCGGCGAGCTGAGGGGCAGCCGGGTCAGCGCCGGCAGCGCCATCCGGCCCAGCGCCGCCACCTCGTCCGCGGTGCTCGCCTGGTACTCCACGAGCAGCGCCGCGTGCTGGTGCACGTCGATGCGCTTGAGGACGTCGTCGGCTCTGGGGTCGGCCTGGCCGACCCGTAGCGACACCGCGTCCATGAGCTCGATCGTCGCCGGGGCGGTCTCGAGGATTGCCGTCAGGGAGCCGGTCGCACCGGCGAGGTCGTCGAAGACCAGCAGCCCGGTCATCGCGTGCGGGAGCAGCGGCACCGTCCGCATCACCACGGACGCCACGAAGGCCAGCGTCCCCTCGCTCCCGACCACCAGGTGCGCGAGCACGTCGACGGGCCTCGTGTGGTCGAGGAACGAGTTCAGGCCGTAGCCCATCGTGTTCTTCATCGAGAACTGCTGCTCCAGCAGGCGCACCGACGCCGGGTTGCCCCGCACGCGGTCGCGCAGCCGGTCCAGCCCCGCATACAGCTCGGGCTCGAGGTGGCGCAGCCGTTCGTCGGCGTCCGGCGCGCCCGTGTCGAGCACCGTGCCGCTCGGCAGCACCAGCACCAGCGAGTCCAGGGTGTTGTAGGTGTTGGCTGCAGTGCCGCAGGCCATGCCGCTGCTGTTGTTGTTGACGACCCCGCCGAGGGTGCACGCGATCTCGCTGGCCGGGTCCGGTCCCAGCTTGCGGCCGTGCCGCGCCAGCCGGGCGTTGACCGAGCGCACCGTCGCGCCGGGCCCGACGCGAACACGCAGTCCGTCGTCGAGGACGTCGATGGTGCGGAAGTGCCTGCGGGTGTCGACGAGGATGCCGTCCGTACCGGCCTGTCCGGACAGGCTCGTTCCACCGGAGCGGAACGTCATGGGGATGCCGTTCGCGGCCGACACCGCGAACAGGCGCCCGACCTCGACGGCGTCCACGGGCTCGGCCACGGCCAGCGGGAGCAGGGCGTAGTGCGACGCGTCGTGCATCATCTTCAGCCGGTCGCTCGCCCGGGTGAGCAGCCGGTCGGGGTCGGACAGGGCGGCGGCGAGGGCGCTCACCAGCACCGGTGCGGGTGCGGTGAGCGTGCCGCCCGGGCGCGACGTGCCTGAGGGGCTCATGACCGGGCCTCTCGTGCCGGCCCCTGCTCAGCACCGGCGACGAGCACGACCACGAGGGTGCGCGGGCCGTGCACGCCCTCGACGCGCTCGAGCTCGATGTCACTCGTGGCACTGGGGCCGCTGATCCACGTCAGTGGTCGGGCTCCATCGGGGCCGGGCCGCAGCCTGGCCACCGACTCGGGGACGTCGTGGACGACCTGGTCGGCCCGGACGACGCACACGTGCGTGTCCGGCACGAGCGTGAGCTCGCGTCGGCCCTGGTCGGCCCCGTGGTCCAGGACGATGGTGCCGGTCGTGGCGACGCCGACGGCGGACGCCGTGACCACGGCATCAACGTCGTCACGGGCGAGGTACGTGGCCACCTCGGCGTCGGAGAGCACCCGGGCGACCCCCTCCGCGGCGGCCCGCCACGACGGGTCGAGCCCGCTCGGCACGACGACGGTGCGGCATCCGTGCTCGCGCAGCGCACCGGCGACGGCACCGGCGACACCGGACGGGCCGACCCGCACGACCTGCGCACGGTAGTCGGCGACGTTCTCGGCGAACAGGTCGAGGGTCCCGGGGACGCCGGGAGAGGTCTCCTCGACGACGGGCACCGGCCCCCGGTCCCGCGGCGTGGTGACGATGTCGGCGGTCGCCCCCCTGACCCGGGCGAGGATCTCGTCGCGTGCGCTCATCGGTCGTCCTCTGCGCGCTCACGGGCCCACCACTGTCGGAAGGACTCCGTCGGTGGGGTGGGAAGGTCCCTGGCGTTGGTCCAGGCCCCGAGTCCGGGAACCGAGCGGATCGTCCGCGTACCCATGACCCGGCCGGCGGTCGTGGCGGCCCGCTGTGCGCCGGCGAGGCGCTTGGGGTCCGACAGCACCCAGGCCGCGGCCCGCATGGCGGCCGACTCGGCAGTCGGACCTGCCTCGTCGACGACCTTTCCTCGCAGCTCGACGAGCAGCTCGGGGATGTTGATCCGCACGGGGCACGCGTCGAAGCACGCGCCGCACAGGCTCGAGGCGTAGGGCAGGGACTTGTCGATCGTGCTCGCCGTGCCCCGCAGCTGGGGGTTGAGCACGGCACCGATCGGCCCCGGGTACACCGAACCGTAGGCGTGCCCGCCGGTGCGTTCGTAGACGGGGCAGACGTTGAGGCACGCCGAGCATCGGATGCAGCGCAGCGCCTGGCGCCCGACGCGGTCGGCGAGCACGTGGCTGCGGCCGTTGTCGAGGAGGACGACGTGCACCTCCTGGGGTCCGTCACCGTCGTGGACGCCGGTCCACATCGTCGTGTACGGGTTCATCCGCTCACCCGTGCTCGAGCGGGGAAGCAGCTGGAGCATCGGCGCGAGGTCCTCCCACGAGGGAATGACCTTCTCGATCCCGACGACCGAGATGAGCGTCTCGGGCAGGGTCAGGCACATCCGGCCGTTTCCCTCGGACTCGACGACGACGAGCGTGCCCGTGTCGGCCACCGCGAAGTTGGCCCCCGAGACGCCGACCTTGGCGCGCAGGAACTTCTCGCGCAGGTGCAGCCGCGCGGCCTCGGCGAGCCGTGCGGGGTCGTCGGTGAGGTCGTCCGGGGCGGGGCGGCCGACGGTCCCCATCTCACGCAGGAAGATCTCGCGGATCTCGCTGCGGTTGCGGTGGATCGCCGGGACGAGGATGTGGCTCGGGCGGTCGTGCCCGAGCTGGACGATGAGCTCCGCGAGGTCGGTCTCCCACGCGTGGATGCCGGCAGCCTCCAGCGCCTCGTTGAGCTCGATCTCCTGGGTCACCATCGACTTGACCTTGACGACCTCGTCGACCTCCTTGGACCGCACGATGTCCAGGACGATCCGGTTGGCCTCCTGCGCGTCACGGGCCCAGTGCACGGTGGCACCGTTAGAGGTGAGGCTCGTCTCGAGCTGCTCGAGGTAGTCGCCGAGGTGGGTCAGCGCCTCGTCCTTGGCCTCGGCTCCGGCGACCCGCAGGGCCTCCCACTCGGGGACCTCCGCGACGACCCGGGCCCGCTTGCCCCTGATGGTGTGGGTGGCGTGCCGCAGGTTCTTGCGCTGCTGGGTGTCGGCCAGCGCGGCTCGGGCGGCCTCCGGGAACGCCGGCATGCCGACGAACGTCGGGGAGGTCTGCTGCAGCGGGCCCGGCGTCGTGGTGCTCATGCCTGGTCCTCCTCGGTGGACGCGAGGACCTCCGCGAGGTGCATCCGGCGCACGCCGGACCGTTGCCGACCGAGGATCCCGCCGATGTGTGCCAGGCAGGAGTTGTCGCCGGCGACGAGCACCTCGGCGCCGGTGTCCACGACGTGCCGTGCCTTGTCCGAGCCCATGGCGATGGAGACGTCGGCGTTCTTCATCGCGAACGTGCCACCGAACCCGCAGCACTCCTCGGCGGCAGGCAGCTCGACGAGGTCGATGCCGCGCACGGCACGCAGCAGCCGGATCGGGCGGTCACCCACCCGCAGCATCCGCAGGGAGTGGCACGTGGGGTGGTAGGTGACCCGGTGCGGGAAGTACGCCCCGACGTCGGTGACGCCCAGCACGTCGACGAGGAACTCCGACAGCTCGTACACCCTCGGCGTGAGGCGCTCGACCCGGCTCGCGAGCCGGTCGTCGCCGACCAGCTCGACGATGCCCGGGTGCTGCTCGCGCACCGACCCGACACACGAGCCCGACGGTGCCACGACGGCGTCGTAGCCCTCGAAGACGTCGACGAACCGGCGCACGAGGGGTACGGCCCTGGAGCCGTAGCCGGTGTTGGTGAGCATCTGGCCACAGCAGGTCTGCTCCATCGGGAACTCGACACGGCAGCCTAGCCGCTCGAGGAGCCGGACCGTGGCCCTGGGCGTCTCCGGCCACATCGTGTCGTTGAAGCACGTCGCGAACAGGGCGACCTTGAGGTCGGCCACCGCGCGGGCCGGCGCGATCACGGAAGCATCCACGCCAGGACCGTCGACTGGAGACCGACGAGGATGCACATGGCGATGATCAGTCCGATGCTCCATGGCAGGACCTTACGAAGGATGTCGGACTCGCGGCCGACGAGACCCACCGCCGTCGCGGCGATGGTGAGGTTCTGCGGGCTGATCATCTTTCCGACGACTCCGCCGGAGGTGTTGGCGGCGACGAGGAGCGTCGGGTCGATGCCGGCCGTCTCGGCGGCGCTCTGCTGCAGCGTGGCGAAGAGGGCGTTGGCGCTGGTATCAGACCCGGTGACAGCGGTGCCGATCCAGCCC
>DATIAB010000168.1:0-9569 GCA_035458265.1 Ornithinibacter sp.
CTTGTCCACGCCGGTGGTCGCGGAGATCGCCGCCATGACGACCGCGAGGGTCGCGAGGGCGATCTGCGCGCCGGTGCCCACCGACACCCCGAAGAGCAGGTTCAGGCCCACGTTGAGGAAGACCACGCCGATGCCCAGCGAGGTGGCGACACCGAAGATGGTGCCGAGCACGGCGGCGGTGTCCACGGTGTGCCCGATGGGGCCCTCGATGCGGCGACCGAGGATCGGCTGCAGGGCGGAGCGCACCGCGAGCGGCAGGCCCATGCGGTGGCAGAAGTAGCCCAGGGCCATGCCCATGAGTGCGTACATCCCCCACCCGGTGATCCCGTAGTGGAACAGCGTCCACACCGTGGCGTCCCGGGCCGCCTCGACGGTCTCGGCCTCGAGCACCGGGGGGGCCATGTACTGGGTGGCCGGCTCGACGACGGAGTAGAACATCACGTCGGTGCCGATGCCTGCTGCGAACAGCATGGAGGCCCACGCGAAGGTGGAGAACTCGGGGCGTGAGTGGTCGGGCCCGAGACGGATGTGCCCGTATCGCGAGATGCCGAGGTAGAGCACGAAGACGAGCACCGCGGTGGCCAGCAGCACGTAGAACCAGCCGAACCACTCGGTGACCCACCCGGTGGCCGTGCCGAGGGCGCTCTCGGCGGAGGTGGGGGCAGCCAGCGCCCAGATCGCCATGATGAGCACGCCCACGAGGGAGGCGGCGAAGACGGGGACGCGGACCGGTGGACCGGACATGACGCGGGCTCGAGCGTCGGTGCTCATGAGACCTCCAGTCGAACTGGGTGGGTGGGGGTGCCCGAAGGCGGTGGAGGGCTCAGGTGGCCTTCGTGGGGGCGGTGAGCGGACTACCGGCGCGGTGGTTGTACCAGGGCGCGTCGGACGGCGGGAGGGGGGTGTTTCCCGCGATGAGGTCGGCTGCCTTCTCGGCGAGCATCATGACCGGGGCGTAGATGTTGCCGTTCGTGACGTACGGCATCGCGCTGGCGTCGACGACCCGCAACCCCTGGATGCCGTGCACGCCCATCGTGAGCGGGTCGAGCACCGAGAGCTCGTCGACCCCCATGCGGGCGGTGCAGCTCGGGTGGAGCGCGGTCTCGGCATCCTTGCGGACCCAGTCCAGGATCTCCTCGTCGGTCTCCACGCCGGGCCCGGGAGAGATCTCGCCGTCGTTGAACGGGTCCATCGCGCTCTGGCCGAGGATGGTGCGGGCCACGCGGACCGACTCGATCCACTCGCGGCGGTCCTGGTCGGTCGACAGGTAGTTGAAGCGCAGCGCCGGCTTGACCATCGGGTCGGTGCTGGTGATCTTGATGGTGCCTCGGGCGTCGGAGTACATCGGCCCGATGTGCACCTGGTAGCCGTGTCCCTTGATCGGGCTCGACCCGTCGTAGCGGATCGCGATCGGCAGGAAGTGGAACATCAGGTTGGGGTAGTCGACGTCGTCGTTGCTGCGGACGAAGCCGCCACCCTCGAAGTGGTTGGTCGCGCCAAGGCCCTTGCGGAAGAAGAGCCAGTCGGCGGCCAGCTTCGGCCGGTTGTGGTACTTCAGCCCCGGTGCGATCGACACGGGCAGCTTGCTCGCGTACTGGATGTAGACCTCGAGGTGGTCCTGGAGGTGCTCCCCGACGCCCTTGACGTCGGCGACCGGGGTGATGCCGAGCGCGCGCAGCTCGTCGGCGTTGCCGATGCCGGAGAGCTGGAGCAGCTGGGGGGTGTTGATCGCACCCCCGCACAGGACGACCTCACCGGCCATGACCCGGTGCGTGGCGCCCAGCTGCGTGTACTCGACCCCGACCGCGCGGGTGCCCTCGAACAGGACCCTCGTCGTCATCGCGAGGGTGCGCACGTGCAGGTTGGGGCGGTCCATGACCGGGTGCAGGTAGGCCCGGGCCGCGGACCAGCGACGGCCACGATTGATGTTGCGGTCGAACCTCGCGAACCCCTCCTGGCGGTAGCCGTTGACGTCGTCGGTCAGCGGGTAGCCGGCCTCGACGGCTGCAGCGAAGAAGGCGCCGAACAACGGGTTGGTCGCCGGTCCGCGTTCGAGGATCAGCGGCCCGTCCCCCCCGCGCCACTCGTCGGCGCCGGCGAGGCAGCTCTCCATCTTCTTGAAGTAGGGCAGGCAGTGGGCGTAGTCCCAGCTCTCCATGCCCGGGTCGGAGGCCCAGCGCTCGTAGTCCATCGGGTTGCCCCGCTGGAAGATCATGCCGTTGATCGAGCTCGACCCGCCGAGCACCTTGCCGCGGGCGTGGTAGATCCGGCGGCCGTTCATGTGCGGCTCGGGCTCGGACTCGTACTTCCAGTCGTAGAACCGGCTGCCGATGGGGAACGGCAGCGCCGCGGGCATGTGGATGAACGGGTCGATCTTGAGGTCGGTGCGTCCCGCCTCGAGCACGAGCACCGAGGTGCCGGCATCGACCGAGAGGCGGTTGGCGATGACGCAGCCGGCGCTGCCGCCCCCGACGACGACGACGTCGACCCGGTCGGGCGCGGTGCCCAGCGTGGTCCTGGCCAGCGCCGCACTGGCGCGATCCGGCATCCGAAGCTTCATGACCACCACCCGGAGGGGGCTGGCTCAGTGTTGCGCCACACGTGTTTGGTCTCCTGGTACTCCTCGAGGCCCAGCTCACCGAGCTCGCGGCCGATGCCGGACTGCTTGTAGCCGCCCCATTCCGCCTGGGCGACGTAGGGGTGGTAGTCGTTGATCCAGACCGTGCCCAGGCGCAGCCGACGCGCGATGCGGTCGGCCCGCTCGGCGTCCGCGGTCCAGATCGCCCCGGCCAGCCCGAAGATGGTGTCGTTGGCCAGGGCGACCGCCTCGTCCTCGGACGTGAAGGTCTCGACGGTCAGCACGGGGCCGAAGGACTCGTCCTGCACGATGCTCATGTCGGAGGTGCATTGGTCGAAGACCGTCGGGGGGAAGTAGAACCCGGCGTCGAGGCCGTCACCCGTGGCGCGCTCACCGCCGAGCCGCAGGCGTGCACCCTCGGCGACGCCGGCGGCCACGTAGTCCTGCACCTTGCGCAGGTGCGCCTCGCTCGTGAGGGGGCCCGACTGGGCGGTGTCGTCGAACGGGCCGCCGAGTCGGATGCCGCGCGCGCGCCGGATGATCTCGTCGACGAAGTCGTCGGCGATGGACTCCTCGACGAGCAGGCGGGCCCCGGCCGAGCACACCTGCCCGGAGTGGAGGAAGACGGCCGTCATGGCGTTGTCCAGCGCTGCCTCGCGGTCGGCGTCGGCGAACACGATGTTGGGGTTCTTGCCGCCCAGCTCGAGCGCCACGCGCTTGACCGTGGGTGCAGCCGCGGACATGAGGTGGCGTCCGACGGCGAGGCTTCCCGTGAAGGAGACGAGGTCGACGCGGGGGTCGCTGGACAGGGGACCGCCGCAGCCCGGGCCGGTGCCGAGCACGAGGTTCGCGGCGCCGTCGGGCAGGCCGGCCTCGGCGAGGATGCGCACCAGGTGGACGCTGGAGTGTGGCGTGATCTCGCTGGGTTTCAGGACGAACGTGTTGCCGGCAGCCAGGCAGGGCGCCACCTTCCAGCTGGCCTGCAGGAGGGGGTAGTTCCACGGGGTGATGAGGGCGCAGACGCCGATCGGCTCCTTGACGATGGTGCTCTCGACGCCCTCGCGCCCGACGTCGGTGACGCGCCCGGCATCCGATGCCGTGGCCGCGACGTGTGCGTAGTGGCGGAAGACGGAGACGACGTCCGCGACGTCGTACTCCGCCTCGACGTAGCGCTTGCCCGTGTCCAGCGCCTCGGCCCGGGCGATCTCGGCGGCATCGCGTTCGAGGAGGTCGGCGACGCGACCCAGCAGGGCGCCGCGCTCGGACATCGGCGTGCGCGGCCAGGGGCCGTCGTCGAATGCCGTGCGCGCCGCGGCGATCGCCGCCAGGGTGTCGACGTCGGTCGCCTCGGCCACCGTTGCGACGAACGAGCCGTCGGCCGGGCAGGTGATGTCGCGCGTGCCGCCGGCGGCCGCGGGGCGCCACCGACCGGCGACGAAGAGCTCGGCCACTGGCACCTCCGCACTGGTTGCACCATGTGCAACATCGATGTGATGTGCGCAACAGAATGCTGCCAGCGGGGCCTGCGGTCAAGCACTCACCTCAGAGCCAGCGTCTCGCCACCCCCGGTGCGGGTCGGTCGGGGAGGCACTGGAGGTGGTCAGCGCTCGGGCGGGACGTGGGCCAGCCGGCTGCCGATCTCGGCGGTTGCGGCACGCACGAGGGGCACGATCTCGGTGATCCGGGCTTCGTCGAAGCGGAACGACGGTCCCGAGACGCTGACCGACGCGACGACGTCACCGTGCGCGTCCCGCACCGGTGCCGCCACGGCGGTGAGGCCGACGTCGAGCTCGTCGGCGGCAACGGCGAAACCGCGCTCGCGGACCTCCACCAGCTGGGCGTCCAGCCGGGCTCGATCGGTGACGGTCGACGGGGTGTAGGCGACGAGCTCGCCGAGGACGCGGGTGAGTTCGGGGCCGTCGAGGTCGCTCACGAGCGCCTTGCCGTTGCTCGTCGCGTGGATCGGGATGTGCTGTCCGACCCAGTTGTAGGACGACAGGGTGGACGTGCCGGAGACCTGGTCGACGTAGAGGACCGCACCGCCGGAGAGCACCGCGAGGTTGACCGTCTCGCCGGTCTCGGAGGCCAGGCGCCGGCACACGGGCCGGGCCTCCTGGGCCAGGTCGAGCCGGGCGGTCGTGGCTCCGGCGAGCTTCAGCACGCCGACCCCGAGCCGGTAGTGCCCCCGGTCCTCGACCTGCTCGACGAGGCGCCGGCGCTCGAGCGCGGCGACGAGCCTGCTCGCCGTCGACTTGTGCACCCCGAGCTCGCGGGCCAGCTGGGTGACGCCGGCCGTGCCGTGGACGGCGAGCAGCTCGAGGATGGTCACCGCGCGGTCGACGGACTGCACCGTGCCCGATGGTGCTCGGCTGTTGGTGCGCATGGCGGAACAGTATCCGGTTCTCCGCAGCCGGCGTCTAGCGTGGGGGCCATGTCCGGTGCCGTCAGATCGTCAGAAGCCGTCCTCGTCCTGTCCTGCCCCGACCGGCGTGGAATCGTCGCCGCTGTCTCGGCGCTGCTCTTCGACCACGGCGCGAACATCGAGGAGTCGCAGCAGTTCGACGACGTCCGCACCGACCAGTTCTTCATGCGGATCCGGTTCTCGGTCGAGCCCGGTGGGCCCGACGTCGAGCGGTGGCGAGAGCTGTTCGGTGCGGTGGCCACGGCATACGACATGCAGTGGCAGATCCGCGATGTCGCGGAGCCCCATCGTGCGCTCATCATGGTCAGCCGGTTCGGGCACTGCCTCAACGACCTGCTGTTCCGGTGGCGGTCCGGGGCGCTGAACATGGACGTGCCCGCCGTCGTGTCGAACCACCGCGACCTCGAGCCTCTCGTGGCGTCGTACGGCATCCCGTTCCACCACGTGCCCGTCACCGCAGGGACCAAGGATGCCGCCGAGGCGCGCCTGCGCGAGCTCGTGGCCGAGCACGAGGTCGACCTCGTGGTGCTGGCCCGCTACATGCAGGTGCTGTCCGACGACCTGTCCCGCGACCTGTCGGGTCGGGTCATCAACATCCACCACTCGTTCCTGCCGTCGTTCAAGGGAGCCAAGCCCTACCACCAGGCCTTTGCGCGCGGGGTCAAGCTCGTCGGGGCAACCGCTCACTACGTGACGGCGGATCTCGACGAGGGGCCGATCATCGACCAGGACGTGGTGCGCGTGGACCACCGGATGGCTGCCGAGGACCTCGTGCGGGCCGGCGAGGAGGTCGAGTCGCGGGTGCTGGCTCGCGCGGTGCGGTGGCACTGCGAGTCGCGGGTGCTCCTCAACGCCGATCGGACGGTCGTCTTCAGCTGACGCGCGCAGGCGCCATGGCTCAGGCGTGTCGGTGGGGCAGGTGCAGGTGCGGCAGGTGCCACCGCAGGTGCAACCGGTGCCGGAGCCCGCGGGGGCGGGGGCGGGGGCTGGTGCGCGGAGCGGCCTGGACCGGCTCGATGGACGTGGGGGTCAGGGAGGCGGCGATGCCGGGCGTGATCATGTGCATGTCCCACAGGAGGCGGAGCAGGCCTGCCTGATACACGCGTCGCCGCGGCGGACTGCGTGCATGCTGCGGAGAAACTGGCCTGTGGACAACTCGGAGCCGCCACGCCGGCTTGGCAGGGTTGGGGCATGAGCTTCCATGACCTCCCCGAGAACTGGTCCGCCCTCCCACTCGACAGCCCGGCCCTGGCCGCCGACGTGGCCGACCTGGTCGTCGGTGACGATGACCGCTCCCGAGGGTGCGTCGGCCTCATCCTGGTCGGCCCGGACCTGCGGATGACCCAGCCCTGCCTCGTGAGCGATGTCGACGACGGGGTCGAGCCCGAGGAGTTCTCGCCGTTCCTCGGGCAGCTGTCGCACATGGTCTGGGACACCGAAGGGTCCATGGTCTTCGTGCGCGGCCGTCCGGGGTCCGCCCTCCTCACCGACCGCGACCGGCGCTGGCACCAGGTCGCCATCGACGCCAGCCGGGCCGGGGGTGCCCCGTTGATCGGCGCCTTCCTTGCCACGCCTGCGGGGGTCCGGGCCTTCCCCGAGGCGTGGAGCGACGCCTGCGCATCATGATGCCCACGTGCTGCAGTGGTGGACCCGCCAGCTCGACGACGGCAGGCGGCTCGGGGTCCCCGTCCAGAGCATCGCGGCCTACCTTCGGATCGCCACCACGACCAACCTGCCCTTCACCTCCACACCTCCCGACGTCGCGGCCCGCATCGTCGCGAACTGGCTGGACTCGGATGGGGTGTGGGTGCCGGCTGCGTCGGAGCGAACGATCACCGCGTACCTGACGCTCGGGGCACGGCATCCCATCACCGGGCCCCTGGTACCCGACGCGATGCTCGCCGCGATGGCACTGGAGCACGGCGTCGCAGTGGCCAGCAGCGACGGCGACTTCGCCCGGTTCGCGCCCGAGGTCCCCTGGGTGAACCCGCTCAGTCCTCCATGACGCGACTGCACGTCACGAACGGTCCGCGGCCCCTGGTCCGCGGGACGGGTCCGCCCGAACGTCGTCGTCGTCACCGGTGCGATGGCCGCTCTCGTCGAGACGAATGCCGTCCGCGTCGGTGCGTACGTCGGGGTCGCGCCGGTCCGCCATGCGGAGCTTCTCGTCACGCTCACGACGGACGGCCTCGGCGTCCTCCAACCGGTGTCCGGCCTCGGCAGCGAGCCGCTCGGCCTCCAGTTCGTGCTTGGCCGCCTCGGCGCGTGCCATCTCCGCGCGGCCTCGGGCCTCGGCCGCACTGGCCTCGCGTTCCCTCAGCGCCCGGTCGTAGCCTTGCACCTCCTCGCGGATCTGGGCGGCCCTGGCCCGCTCCGCCTCGGCCCGCCGCTGTCCCGACCGGGAGGCGAGCAACGCCACGACAGCCGCGACGACGAGGACTGCGACGACGATCCAGATGATGGTGCTGGTTTCCATGTTCTCTCCTCACGGCCAGGCAACCGGGGCGGTCCCTGCGGTGACCCCCTACCCGAGACGGTGCACGCGCAACCCCGCCGGCATCGCAGAGTGCTCAGGAGGCGGTGTCCCGTGGCGTCGCCTCGTGCCCGGGCAGACCGGGGGTTCGGCGGTCCCGCTTCATCTCGGCTTCGTGCACGTGCCGCTTGCCGGCCATCAGCTCGTCCCGGGCGCGCCGGTCGTAGGTGCGGAACGTGGCGTAGTAGCCGTCCTCGAACTCCTCGATGACCTGGTAGGTCCACCGGCCGGCGAGGACGTTGAGGCCGATGAGCTCGGTCTCGATCTGGTCGGCGAGCTCCTCGTGTCCTGCGTCGCGCAGGAGGCGGACGGCGTCTCCCAGGGCGAGGTCTGCCATACCAACCTTGCGGTGGAAGTTGAACAGCTGGCCACGGGCATCCTCGATGATCTCGAAGGCCTCCGAGATCTTCCCGACCGCCTCGACGGTCGCGTCGGAGGCGTCGGGGGGTCGGGTGTGGGCGTCGTCGACGGACATGCCTCCACGGTAGGCCGCTGATGCCCTGAGAGGCCGTCCACCGGTCTCCCCATGTGGGGGGCTCGTGGAGATGGGCGCGGACCCTGCCGTCCTCAGCACTCGATGACGTTGACGGCAAGGCCGCCGCGCGAGGTCTCCTTGTACTTCACCTTCATGTCCCGACCGGTGTCTCGCATCGTCTTGATGGCCTTGTCGAGCGAGACGACCTGCTTCCCGTCGCCCCGCAGCGCGATGCGCGCCGCGGTGATGGCCTTGACGGACGCGACGGCGTTTCGCTCGATGCACGGGATCTGGACCAGGCCCCCCACGGGGTCGCAGGTGAGCCCGAGGTTGTGCTCGATGCCGATCTCGGCAGCGTTCTCGACCTGGTCCGGTGTGCCGCCCATGACCTCGGCGAGGGCCCCGGCTGCCATCGAGCAGGCCGAGCCGACCTCCCCCTGGCAGCCGACCTCGGCGCCGGAGATCGAGGCGTTCTCCTTGTAGAGCGTCCCGATGGCTGCGGCGGTCAGCAGGAAGCTGACGACCTCGTCGTCGGACGCTCCCGGCACCCACCGCGTGTAGTAGTGCAGGACCGCCGGGATGATGCCCGCGGCGCCGTTCGTCGGGGCCGTGACGATCCGCCCACCTGAGGCGTTCTCCTCGTTGACCGCGAGCGCGTACAGGGTGACCCAGTCCATCGCCGCGAGCGGGTCGCCGGCGTGCTCGGAGCGCAGTTGCCGGGCCAGGCGCGGCGCCCGCCGCTGCACCTTGAGGCCTCCGGGGAGGACGCCCTCGGTGCTGCGGCACCCGTTGTCGACGCACTCCTGCATGACCTCCCAGAGGTGCAGCAGGCCGGAGCGCACCTCGGGCTCGGTCCGCCACGACAGCTCGTTGGCCATCATGACGCCACTGATCGACAGCCCTGACTCGGCGCAGCGCTGCAGGAGCTGGTTCCCGGTGGTGAACGGGTAGCGGACAGGGGTCTCGTCGGGGACGATGCGGTTGCCCCCGACCTCGTCCTCGTCGAGCACGAACCCCCCGCCGACGGAGTAGTACTCGCGCTGTCGCAGCGGCTCCTCGCCCTCACCCGGCTCACTCGCCGCGTAGGCCGTGAAGCGCATGCCGTTCGCGTGGAAGGGCAGCGTGGCGCGGCGGTGCAGGACGACGTCCGTGTCGAGGACGCAGCGCACGTCGTGGGCACCACCCAGGCGCAGGATGCCGGTGCGCGCCACCTGCTCGAGCCGTCCGTCCGCGCCCCGGGGGTCGGTCGTCTCGGGCTGCTCGCCCTCGAGGCCGAGGACGACCGCCTTGACGGAGCCGTGGCCGTGCCCGGTGGCGCCCAGCGAGCCGAAGAGCTCGGCCCGCACGCGCCCGACCCGGGTGAGCAGCCCGTCGGCCTGCAACCCGTCGACGAACGTGTGGGCGGCCCGCATCGGTCCCACGGTGTGGGAGCTCGACGGGCCGATCCCGACGGAGAACAGGTCGAACGCGCTGATGGCCATGACCCGAGCCTGCCTCAGTCGCCGAGCTCCCGGCGGCGCCGGGTCACGAAGTCCTCGAGCTCGGCGCGGATGCCGTCGTC
>DATIAB010000169.1:0-6985 GCA_035458265.1 Ornithinibacter sp.
GGTGGCCAGTGCCGCGATCAGGGCCTCGATGGGCCTGGCCCGGTTCATCGGGCCCCCACGGCGTGGGCTCCGACGACCGCTCCCCACGCGACCGGTGGGGCGCTCTGGCCGTCGACGACGGTGGCCACCCACCCCGAGGCGCGCAGGCCGGCGACGGTGCCCTCCGCCAGGGCGGTGCCTGCGCCACCGACGCGCCGGCCGCGCCCCATGAACGCGTCGGGGTCGACGACCATGGCCGCGCCGGTCGACCCGGGCTGACGCAGGGCGGCGAGCGTGCGAGCGTCGGTGTCCCCGACCGGGCCCCCGATGTACACGACCAGGCCCCCTTGCGAGGTCAGCACGCTCGCGGCGTGCAGCACTGCGCGCAGGCTGTCGTCGGACCTCAGGGTCACCCGCGCGAGCGTCTCCAGACCCTCCTCGTGGGACTCGTCGTGGTGGATGCCGGTGTCGGCGCCCGCATCCGCGGTGACCAGGTGGACGGCATACCCCGCGTCGACGACGTGGGCGGTGACGGACGCTGCCATCGTGACGCACCACTCCAGTGAGCTGCTTCGTCCCGTGCCCCCGTGGCCGCTGCTGCGCGAGTCGAGGACGACGACCGCTCGACGCTTCGCGGGCCGGTCCTCCTGGCGCACCATGAGCTCACCTGTGCGTGCCGTGGCGGGCCAGTGGATGCGCCGCAGGTCGTCGCCGTCGCGGTACTCGCGCACGGTCTGGTCGTCCTCCCCGTGGAGGGCGACCATGTGGGGGACCGACCCCTCCGAGCCGATGCCGCTGCCCAGGGAGCGGGCTCCCGGGAGGGGGAGCACGCGGGGGAGCACGACGATCTCGGCGTCCCCACTCACGGCGGCGGTGCGCAGGGTGAGGCCGAACGGGTCGCGCACCCGGATGCCGAGGGGCCCGATGCGGTGGACGCCTCGGCTGTGGGACCGAACCGTGTACTGCACCTCCTGGGACTCCCCGGGCCGCAGGGAGGGCAGCACGAAGCGTGGCCGGTCACCGAGCGCGTAGTCGATCGACTCCTCGGCCATGAGGATGGGGGATGCCGTGGCCTCACCGTTGCGGACCCGCACCGTCACCACGGCACGTTCGTCGATGGCGATGCGGGCAGGCACCGCGGTGCGCACCACGTCCAGCCGCAACCCGTGCCGCCCCACGAGGAGCAGCGCCATCGCGGTCATCGCGATGAGCAGGACGCCGACGCGCGTCACGTCGGGCTGGCCGAGGAGGATGCCCGCCGCCAGCAGCACCACGGCGGCACCGACGAACGACGCACCTCTGGTGGTCAGGGATCGGCGGAGGGCGTTCACGGGCACCTCAGCGTGTCGGGGACGGCACCCGGACGCGCTGGAGCAGGTCACCCACGACGTCGGCGGCGCTCCGGTGGGCCATCTGGGTCTCGCCGGTCGGGATGAGGCGGTGGGCCAGGACGGCCACGGCCACCTGCTGCACGTCGTCGGGCAGGACGTGGTCGCGCCCGGCCAGCGCCGCGTGGGCCCGTGAGGCGCGCAGGAGGTGGATGGTGGCCCGGGGTGAGGCGCCGAGGCGCAGGGCACTGCTCGAGCGCGTCGCGTGAGTGAGGTCGACGAGGTACTGGCGCACGGACGGCGAGGCGTGCACCTCGCGAACGGCCCGGACCATCGCGGAGACGGTGGCGGCGTCGGTGACCGGCTGGAGTGCCTCGAGCGGTGACACGCCGCCGTGCAGGTCGAGCATGTCGAGCTCGGCCCGCGCCGAGGGGTACCCCATCGAGATGCGCGCCATGAAGCGGTCGCGCTGGGCCTCGGGGAGGGGGTAGGTGCCTTCCATCTCGATGGGGTTCTGGGTGGCCATGACGATGAAGGGGCGAGGGAGCGCGTAGGTCGTGCCGTCGACGGTGACCTGGGCCTCCTCCATCGACTCCAGCAGCGCGCTCTGGGTCTTGGGGGAGGCGCGGTTGATCTCGTCCCCGACGACGACGTTGGCGAAGATCGCGCCGGGGCGGAACTCGAAGTCGCGCACGTCCTGGTTGAACACGGAGACGCCCGTGATGTCGCTCGGCAGCAGGTCGGGGGTGAACTGCACGCGCCGCACGCGGCAGTCGATGGTTCGGGCGAGGGTCTTGGCCAGCAGCGTCTTGCCGACGCCGGGCACGTCCTCGATGAGCAGGTGCCCCTCGGCGAGCAGCACGGTGATCGCGGTGCGGACGACGGCCTGCTTGCCCTCGATGACGGAATTCATTGCGGCGGCGAGCGACGCCGACACCTGGAGAACCGTGTCGAGAGAGGCCCCGCGCGCCGGGCCCGTCACGTCGTCGTGCGACGCGGTACGTCGATCGTCCAGCTCGCTCACGGTGGTCCCTTCGTCGTCGGTGTCCCACCCAACGATCGGTGCGTGGTCCTGGTGCCGTCGATCTTGCCTCACAGGACGGCGCCGCGGGAGGGGCTGGACGCCCCCGTCCGCTCCACCGCACAACGTTCGACACGCATCACCGCGCGGTGACCCCGGTCGGCCTGGAAGTTCGGATGCCGTTCCGACCTCACCGTGCGAATCTCCTCCACTTTCCACCACTGCTGCTGACGTGCGCAGATGAGGGATATTGCTTGCTTTGAGTGAGGTTTTCGAGGTGATGTGGAGTGCTAGTGGAGTAATGTGGAGGAATCCGGTGAGGCCGGGGGCGCAGCGAAGGGTCGAGGAGGTGGCGCCAGTGCAGGAGTTCCTGGGTACCCACACACCCCGGCTCGACGAGAAGGGGCGGCTGTTCCTCCCCGCGCGCTACCGCGCCGACCTCGCCGATGGCCTGGTCATCACCACGGGGCAGGAGAACTGCCTGTACGTCTTCCCCACCGCGGAGTTCCACCGCATCTCCGCCCAGATGGCGGCCGCCCCGAGCTCGTCGAAGAACGTGCGAGACATCGTGCGCGTCTTCCGGGCGCGGGCCCACTCCGACACCCCGGACCGCCAGGGACGGGTCACCATCCCGGCGCCCCTGCGCAGCTATGCAGGGCTCGACCGCGAGTGCACCGTCATCGGCAACGGCAGCCGGCTCGAGGTCTGGGACACCGCGCGCTGGGACGCCTACCTCGACGACGTCATGCCTGCCTACTCGACCTACTCGGTCGAGACCGAGGAGGCGGTCCCCGGACTCTGACCCCGCACCAGCGACCCGACCGCCGGCCTCCAGCCGACCCGCTCCCGACACGACTTCCCCCGTGCCGGGCCCGGATCGGATGGGGACCAGTAGCCGGGTCGACCAGCACCACCACCCACCACACCACCCCGCACCACCACCCAGCACCACCGACTCAGAAGGACCACGATGGCCAGCGCAGGAGACGCCGCCCAGCGGCACGTCCCGGTGCTGCGGGACCGCATCGTCGACCTCCTCGAGCCGGCCCTGGCCGCCGACGGGGCCGTGTGCATCGACGGCACGCTCGGCATGGGTGGTCACGCCGAGGCGATCCTCGAGCGCTGCCCGAACGCCCGCGTCATCGGGGTGGACCGCGACGAGGAGGCCCTGGCCCTCGCGACGGGGCGACTGTCCCGCTTCGGCGAGCGGTTCCTCGGTGTGCACGCCGTCTACGACGAGATCGCCGACGTCGTCGCCGAGCACGCCGACGGTGCCGCGCACGGCATCCTGTTCGACCTCGGTGTCTCCTCGCTCCAGCTCGACGAGCCGGAGCGCGGTTTCGCCTACCGCCACGATGCCCCGCTCGACATGCGGATGGACCAGTCGACGGGCATCACGGCCGCCGAGGTGCTCAACACCTACTCCCACGGGGACCTCGCGCGCATCCTGCGGACCTACGGCGAGGAGCGCTTCGCCGGCCGCATCGCCACCGCCGTGCTGCGCGAGCGCGAGAAGGAGCCGTTCACCACCTCCGCCCGCCTCGTCGAGGTGCTGCGCACCGCGGTGCCGGCCGCCTCGCAGCGCAGTGGCGGTCACCCGGCCAAGCGCACGTTCCAGGCCCTGCGCATCGAGGTCAACGCCGAGCTCGCCGTCTGGGAGCGCGCGGTCGCCGCCGCCATCGACGTGCTCGCACCGGGCGGGCGGATCGCGGTGCTGTCCTACCACTCGCTGGAGGACCGCATCACGAAGCAGGCCTTCGCCCTGGGTGCCCGCAGTCGCACCCCGGCCGGGATGCCGGTCGAGCTGCCCGGGCTCGCGCCCTACCTGCGCCTGCTCACCCGGGGCGCGGAGGTGCCCGACGACCGGGAACAGCAGGACAACCCCCGATCCGCCTCGGCCCGGCTGAGGGCTGCCGAACGACTCACGACTTCGAACGGAGGCTCCGCATGAGCCAGCTCGCACCGGCCAGGCCGCTTCCGCGTACCGCCCCTCGCCAGGCCGGTGCGCCGGCACCTCGCCAGCTCAAGGTGGTCGCGCCGCCGGAGATCCGCGGCAACGGGGCGTTCCTCGCGCTCTGCGTGGCGCTGCTCCTCGGCGGGTTCGTCGGCGTGCTCATGCTCAACACGGCCATGGCCAAGGGGTCGTACACCCTGCGCGACCTGCAGCACCGTTCCGACGAGCTCACCGACACCCAGGACTCGCTGCGGCACTCGGTGGACGCCGTGTCCGGTCCCGGGCCGCTCGCGAAGCGGGCTCGCGAGCTCGGCATGGTGCCCGCCGCCACGCCCGCCTTCCTGCGACTGTCCGACGGTGCAGTGCTCGGCGTGGCGAACCCGGCCACGCAGGACAGCACGTTCAGGGTGGTGACCGAGACGGCATCCCCCCCGAGGGCGCCTGCCGTCCCGAGGGCCAGTACCCCCGCAGCCGCGCCCGTCCCGAGCACGGCGACCACGACCAGCCCGGCACCGACCAGCCCGGCACCGACCAGCCCGGCGGCCACCCCCACCGCGACCAGCAGCTCGGCGACGCCGACGCCGACCACGACGGAGAGCCCGTGACGCAGCGCAGGACGCCACCGCCCCCCGGACGTGGCCGCCCCGGCGGGGCGGCCGCGCCCCGCCGCACGGCCGCCCGTGCCGCGGTCGCCCGCAAGCCCGTGACAGACCGCAAGCCCGTGACAGCCCGCAAACCCGCGACAGGCCGCACGAAGACCCCGCCCCGACGGCGGGCGTCAGCGCGGGCCGTCGCCGCAGGGGCCAACCCCCGCCGCCGGATGCGGTTCCTCACGGTCGCGAGCCTGTTCGTGCTCAGCGTCTTCGGTGCCCAGCTCGTGCGCATCCAGGGCTTCGACGCGCACGCGGTCGCCGAGGAGGCCCGGAGCAAGCGCGCGGCCGCGCAGATCATCCCGGCGATGCGCGGTCAGATCCTCTCCGCGGACGGCACGGTGCTGGCCGCCAGTGCCGTGCGAGAGGTCGTCGTCGTCGACCAGCAGGCGGTCTGCACCTATGGCACGAAGAAGAACACGTGCAGCTCCGCGACCTCGGCGCAGGCCGTGCAGGATGCGGCGACCAAGCTCGCCCCCCTGCTCGGCACGACGGTGGCCGAGCTGGTCCCGCAGCTGACCGGCACCAGCCGCTACGGCATCCTCAGCCGTGACGTCACCCCGGTGACGTGGAACGCGATCTCGGACCTCGGCATCCCGGGCATCTACCGCGACCGCCGCGAGACCCGTTCGGAGCGCACCTACCCGCAGGGGACGACCACAGCGGCCCTGGTCGGGTACGTGACGGCCGACGGCAGGCCCGGCGGTGGGGTCGAGCTCATGGTCGAGGACCACCTGCAGGGCACCCCCGGCAGGCAGACGTTCGAGCAGGGTCGGGACGGCACGATCATCCCGGTGGGGGAGAGCTCGCTCGTGCCTGCCGTGGACGGGAACGACGTGCACCTGACGATCAGCTCGAGCCTTCAGTGGTACGCCCAGAACTCCCTGGCCCAGCGGATCAAGGAGACCAAGGCGAGCTCGGGCACGGTCGTCATCATGGACGTCAAGAGCGGCAACCTGCTGAGCGTTGCGTCCTACCCCACGTTCAACCCGAACACGGATGTCGGCAAGAAGGACGCCAAGCTCGGCAACGTCGCCTTCTCGGATGTCTTCGAGCCGGGGTCCACCTCGAAGATCATGACCATCGCCGCCGCCCTCGAGGAGGGGACGGTGACCCCCTCGACGCCGGTCATCATCCCCAACCGCCTCAGGCGCTACGACGCGAACTTCAAGGACAGCCACGAGCACCCCACCCTGTACCGCACCGTCGCCGGGACGCTCGCCGAGTCCAGCAACATCGGCACCATCCTCGTCAGCGAGACGATGGAGCCCAGGACCCTCGAGACCTACTTCCGCAAGTTCGGCATCGGCCAGCGCTCGGGGACGGGCTACCCCGGCGAGTCGGGGGGCCTGCTCGCGCCCTCCGAGAAGTGGAGCGGCACCCAGAGCAAGACCGTGGCCTTCGGCCAGGGGCTCTCGGTCACGGCGATCCAGGCCGCCTCGGTGTTCCAGACCATCGCCAACGACGGTGTGCGGGTGGCGCCCCGCCTGGTCGAGAGCCTCACCGGCGCCGACGGCACCGTGACCCCGACCCCGGCGTCGCAGACGACGCGCGTCGTGTCCGAGCAGACCGCGAACGATGTCAGCAAGATGCTCGAGGGGGTCGTGAGCGACGAGGGCACGGCCGAGGAGGCCATGATCCCCGGCTACCGAGTGGCTGGGAAGACCGGCACGGCCGACTACTTCGACTCCCGGGCCGGGAAGTACAGCGGGCGCACGGCGAGCTTCATCGGGTACGCGCCGGCCGACGACCCCCAGATCGTCGTCGCCGTCATCGTGCACAAGCCGACCTACCCGTTCTTCGGCGGCTACGTCGCCGGCCCGGTCTTCAAGGACGTCGCCACGTACGCCCTGCAGGAGCTGAAGATCCCACCGACCGGTGCGAAGCCCGCCGAGATCACCATCAAGGTCTTCCCGGAGGAGGCACTCGCCGACCCGACCCTGCTGCGCGACGGTCGCAAGCGCAGTGCCGGGTAGGGTGCTGCGACGTGGCCGTACCTCGACCGACACCGCTGCGCAGCACCTCGATCCGAGCCCTCGCAGACCTGCTCGGA
>DATIAB010000170.1:0-3148 GCA_035458265.1 Ornithinibacter sp.
CCGACGGTGATGGAGTCCTCGTCGGAGGACACGTCGTCGGCGAGGACACCGAGGACCGAGTCGTACTTGAGCAGGTGCGCGATGGCCTTGTTGTCCATCAGGTCGTTGGCGGCGACGATCTCGATGTCTGCGCCGGACGCCTGGACAGCCCGGAAGAAGTTGCGGCCGATGCGGCCGAAGCCGTTGATCCCTACGCGAACGGTCACGGTATGTGCTGCCTTCCACTCATCGAAGGTGCCGCCGATGAGCGGCACTGGGGGGTTCCGCAACCCACCCTAGACCCACCCCGGATGCCGTTGCGCGGCGTCCGAGGTACGGGCGGGTAACCGCTTGCGCATGAGACGAGCGCGGGTGGCGAGCGGTGTCGGATGACCGATGATCCTGGGCATTCACGGGGGGACCCCGGGGGATGCGCCTCAGGCGTCGAGCATGTCCGGGGTGAGCCCGGCCTCGGTGTTCGGGATGCCGTCGTCGGCCGCGCGCTTGTCCGCCATGGCGAGCAGGCGCCTGATCCGGCCCGCGACGGCATCCTTGGTCATCGGTGGCTTCGCGAGCTGACCGAGCTCCTCGAGCGAGGCCTCCTTGTGGGCCAGACGCAGCTCGCCGGCCTCACGCAGGTGGTCGGGGATCTCGGGTCCGAGGATCTCCAGCGCTCGCTCGACCCGCGCCCCCGCGGCCACGGCTGCGCGGGCCGACCGTCGCAGGTTGGCGTCGTCGAAGTTGGCCAGCCGGTTGGCCGTGGCGCGCACCTCACGGCGGATGCGGCGCTCCTCCCACGCCAGCACCGCGTCGTGGGCGCCGAGGCGGGTCAGCATGGCGCCGATGGCGTCTCCGTCGCGGATGACGACCCGGTCGACGCCGCGAACCTCCCGGGCCTTGGCCGAGATGCCGAGGCGTCGGGCGGCGCCGACGAGTGCGAGGGCCGCCTCGGGGCCGGGGCAGGTGACCTCCATCGCGGAGGAACGGCCGGGCTCGGTCAGCGACCCGTGGGCGAGGAAGGCCCCGCGCCAGGCCGCCTCGGCGTCGCACACCGATCCGCTGACGACCTTCGGCGGCAGCCCGCGCACCGGGCGCCCACGGCTGTCGATGAGCCCGGTCTGGCGAGCCAGCGACTCGCCGTCCTGGACGACCCGCACGACGTACCGGCTGCCCTTGCGCAGGCCACCCGCAGCGAGGACGAGCACCTCGGGCGAGTGCCCGTAGACCTCGGTGAGCTCGCGGCGCAGGCGGCGAGCGGCATTGGCGGTGTCGAGCTCGGCCTCGACGACGATGCGCCCCCCGATGATGTGCAGCCCCCCGGCGAACCTCAGCGTGGCGGCCACCTCGGCCTTGCGGCAGCACGGTTTGGTCACGACGTGCCTGCTCAGTTCGTCCTTCACCTTCGCAGTCATCGCCATGGCGGTCATCCTGCCACGCGTCAATGGGGTGGTCGCGGGGTAGAGACGATGTCCCTCACCGCTGCCGCGAAGCGCAGCGGATCGTGCTCACCAGGGCGGTCTCGTCGGCCCACCGGCGCCACGAACAGCGTCGCCCCGAGTCGCGCGCACGCCCGACCGAGCTGCTCCTCGTCGTCCACCACCGCGGGGTCGGCGAGCACGACGTCCAGGCGAAGGTTCGGTGCCAGGTCGGCGAAGGTCTCGAGGTGCCGCTCGGCACTGAACCCGGCCGTCTCCCCCGAACCGGGGTCGAGGTTGAGGATGAGCAGCCGACGGGCCCGGGTGACCTCGAGAGCCTCGCGCACCTCGGGCACGAGCAGGTGCGTCATCACGGAGGTGAACCACGATCCCGGACCGAGCACGACCCAGTCGGCGCTGCGGATCGCCGCGACGGACTCGGGGTAGGCCGGTGGGTCGGCCGGCACGAGCCGGACCCGCTGGACGGTGCCGGGGGTGACCGCGACCCGCGCCTGACCGTGGACCACGCGAACCGCGTGCGGGTCGTCGGGGTCGAGGTCGCTGACGTCGGCCTCGATGGCCATGGGCACGGCAGCCATCGGCAGCACCCGGCCCTGGGCCTGCAGGAGCCGGGCGACGAGGTCGAGACCGGCCACGGGGTCGTCGTGCAGCTCCCAGAGGGCCACGATGAGCAGGTTGCCCAGGGCATGGCCACCGAGGGGTCCGTCACCGGCGAACCGGTGCTGGAGCACGTCGCGCCAGGTCTGGCCCCACTCGCTCTCGCTGCACAACGCCGCCAGGGCCATCCGCAGGTCCCCCGGGGGCAGCACGCCGAACTCGTCGCGCAGCCTGCCACTGGACCCACCGTCGTCCGCGACCGTGACGATCGCCGTGATCTCTTCGGTGACGTACCGCAGCGCCGTCAGCGTGGCCGCCAGGCCGTGGCCCCCTCCGAGCGCGGCGACGACCGGCCCGGTCACTCGCGCCCCAGGTCCCGGTGCACGACGAAGGTGGCGACCTGCTCGGTCGTCAACCGGGTCGCGATCGCCTGGGTCATCGCGATCGAGCGGTGCTTGCCGCCGGTGCAGCCGATCCCGATCGTCGCGTACCGACGCCCCTCGGCGAGGTAGCCGGCGGTGACCGGCGCCATCAGCCGCACCACGGCATCCACGAACTCCTGCGCGCCCGCCTGGGCCATGACCCAGTCGGCGACGGGCGTGTCGACGCCGGTCAGCGCCTTGAGCTCCGGGACCCAGAAGGGGTTGGGCAGGAAGCGCATGTCGAAGACGAAGTCGGCGTCGAGGGGGACGCCGTACTTGAACCCGAACGACATCAACGCCAGGCGCAGGCTCGGGCCGCTCTCCACGCCGAGGAGAGGGGTGAGCTTGCGGCCGAGCTGGTGCACGTTCAGGCCCGAGGTGTCGATGACGACCTGCGCCTCGGCCCGCAGGTCGCGCAGCATCTCGCGCTCGGCCTGGATGCCGTCGAGCAGCCGGCCCTCGCCCTGCAGCGGGTGCGGCCGGCGAACGCTCTCGAACCGCCGCACCAGGGCCTCGTCCGTCGCATCGAGGAAGATGAGGTGTGGACGCCATCCCGCCTCGCGCAGTGCGGCGAGCCCGGCCTGCAGCTCGGAGTGGAACGCCCGAGCCCGCACGTCGACGACGGCCGCGATCTGCAGGTCGGCGTCGCTCGAGGTACGCACCTGACCGGCGAGCTCGGCCATCGAGGAGAGCAGCTGGGGCGGCAGGTTGTCG
>DATIAB010000171.1:0-3310 GCA_035458265.1 Ornithinibacter sp.
GAACGCCATGTGCACGCTCAGGGGGATCTCGAGGTCGTAGCCGTTGATGCCGGTGAGCTTCTGCACCATCTTCGGCCCCGTCAGCGTTCCGGAGACCGACAGGGTCGAGCCGTCGGCCATCGTGCCGTTGAGGGTCGTCACGTTGCGGAAGTCCTCCGAGGTCTCCTCGGTCACCAGCCGCGACTCACAGCCGAACTCCTTGGCGACGAGCGGGGCGTTGACGTAGGTGACCGGGTCCTCGGTGATGTCGGTGAACAGGCCCTTGAGCGCGGACAGCCGCCAGATGGAGACGTCGTGGCTCGTGATCTCGCCGCGCACCTCGACGTCGAGCTGCACCGGCACCGCACCCGCGAAGGCCGTGAACACGCGGCCGAGCTTCTCCACGAGGTCGATGCCGGGGCGCACCTCCTCAGCGACGGCGCCACCGGACACGTTCACGGCATCCGGGACGAGGTCGCCGCCGAGGGCGAGGCGCACCGACTTGGCCACGGCGACGCCGGCCTTCTCCTGGGCCTCCTCGGTCGAGGCGCCGAGGTGCGGTGTGACGACGACGGACTCGTGCGCGAACAGCGGGCTGTCGGTGCAGGGCTCGGTGGCGAAGACGTCGAGCCCGGCACCGGCGACGCGGCCCTCGGCGATGGCGTCGGCCAGGGCCTGCTCGTCGAGCACCCCCCCGCGCGCGGCGTTGATGATGCGCACGCTCGGCTTGACCTTGGTGAGCGCCTCGGTGCCGATGAGGCCGATCGTCTCGGGGGTCTTGGGCAGGTGGATCGTGATGAAGTCGCTCTCGGCGAGCAGCTCGTCGAGGGTGACCAGGCGCGCCCCCAGCTGGCCGGCGCGCTGCACGGAGACGTACGGGTCGTAGGCCAGGATCTCGACGCCGAAGCCCTTGAGCCGCTCCGCGACGAGCTGCCCGATGCGGCCGAAGCCGACGATGCCGACCTTCTTCTCGAGCAGCTCGACACCGCCGTACTTGCTGCGCTTCCACGCGCCGTTCTTCAGGGCCTCGTTGGCCGGGGCGATGTTGCGGGCACAGGCGAGCAGGAGGCCGACGGCGAGCTCGGCTGCCGAGGTGATGTTGGAGGTCGGCGCGTTCACGACCATGACACCGGCCTTCGTGGCGGCGGCGACGTCGACGTTGTCGAGCCCGACACCGGCTCGCGCGACGACCTTCAGGCTCCTGGCGGCCGCCAGGGCCTCACCGTCGACCTTGGTCGCGGAGCGGATGAGGATCGCGTCGACGTCGGCGATGGCCGGGAGCAGCGCTGCACGGTCGGCACCGTCGACGTGGCGCACCTCGAAGTCGGGGCCGAGTGCGTCGATGGTTGCCGGGGACAGCTCTTCGGCGATGAGGACGACGGGCTTGCTCACGAAAGGGTTCCTGCCTTCGGTGCTGCTGCGGTCGGTCATCCGTCGGGTACGGGATGCCGGTGCCCGGGTGGGCCATGCCCCTCACCGTCGGTCGGTGGGGCGTCCCGGCACGCCGCTGGGCCGGGAGTTCCATGATACGGGCGGCCCAACATGTGGACACCACTGCCCACTCTGTGACACACGGGAGGGCTCCGCCCCTGCCCCGCGCAGTCGAGGTGATACCGCTCGCGGATCCGTGCACCTGGGGTTCGACCGAGCCGCGACCTCGTGCAGTCGAGGTGATACCGCTCGCGGATCCGTGCACCCGGGGTTCGACTCAGGGCGACGCCGAGTCGGCAGGGGACCGCTCGAGGCGACGCGACACCAGGACGATGCCAGCGACGACCCCGACTGCCACGAGGGCCCACCACCACGACAGGTCGCCGAACCACGCGTCCAGCACCGTGAACCCGACCGTCGTGTACACGAGCGCCCACAGCAGCGCACCCACGGTGACGGCGGGCAGGAACCGGCGCTGCGGCATCCGGAGCATGCCTGCCGAGGCGTTGATCGCGGTCTGCACCCCCACGGTGAGGAACCCCAGCGCGACGGCCGGTGCGCCGTAGCGATGCACCCACCCCTCGGCCCGTCGCACGATCGGGCGCTCGAGCTGCTCGGCGAACCGCGAGCGCCCACCCCCGGCCCGCACGCCCCGCCCCACCCAGTAGGTGGCGTTGCCGCGGGTGAAGGCGCCGAGCCAGAGCACTCCGAAGACCACCCACACCGGCCAGCCCTCCACCCACGACTCCACCCCCAGATCGTAGGCGCGGCCCAGCAGCCACCCGGCCGTCACCCCGAGAACAGCGGATGCCGTGGGTCACCTCGGAGGTGAGCCCACGGCATCCGCTGTGGTGGGGGTGGAACGGGTCGAGCAGCCCGCGCCCAGGGTCAGCGGGCGGCCGAACCCTCGACGTAGTCCTGGTCACGGTCGGAGTCGACCCAGGCCATGAGCTTGCGCAGGTCGCGGCCGGTGGCCTCGATCGGGTGCGCGGCACCCTTGGCGCGCAGGGCGGCGAACTCGGGGCCACCGGCATCCTGGTCGTCGATGAACCGCTTGGCGAACGCGCCGCTGCGGATGTCGGCGAGCACCGCCTGCATGTTCTCCTTGACGGACGGGTCGATGACGCGCGGCCCGGAGACGTAGTCGCCGTACTCCGCCGTGTCGGACACCGACCAGCGCTGCTTGGCGATGCCTCCCTCGACCATGAGGTCGACGATGAGCTTCAGCTCGTGCAGGCACTCGAAGTAGGCGACCTCGGGCTGGTAGCCGGCCTCGACGAGGGTCTCGAAGCCGTACATCACCAGCTGCGAGGCGCCACCGCACAGCACCGACTGCTCACCGAACAGGTCGGTCTCGCACTCCTCGGTGAACGTCGTCCTGATGCCGCCGGCACGCAGGCCTCCGATGGCCTTCGCGTAGGACTTCGCGAGCTCCCACGCCGAGCCCGACGCGTCCTGCTCGACCGCGAGGAGCACGGGCACCCCACGGCCGTCGACGAACTCGCGGCGCACGAGGTGGCCGGGGCCCTTGGGAGCGACCATGAGCACGTCGGAGCCGGCCTCGGGCTGGATGTAGCCGAAGCGGATGTTGAAGCCGTGGCCGAAGAGCAGGGCGGCGCCCTCGGCGAGGTTGGGCTTGATCTCGTTGGCGTACACGGTGCGCTGCACCTGGTCGGGCGTGAGGATGACGACGAGGTCTGCCTCGGCGACGGCCTCCGCGACCGTGAGCACGCGCAGGCCCTCGGCCTCGGCCTTGGCGCGGGACTTCGAGCCCTCGGCGAGACCGACGCGCACGTCGACCCCGGAGTCGCGCAGGTTCAGCGCGTGGGCGTGGCCCTGGCTGCCGTAGCCGATGACAGCGACCTTGCGGCCCTGGATCAGCGCCAGGTCGGCGTCGTCG
>DATIAB010000172.1:0-2949 GCA_035458265.1 Ornithinibacter sp.
GGGCACACCGAGGCCATCGTCACCGAGGACCGGGGCGCCGCGCGCCGGTTCACCGCCGAGGTCGACGCCGCCGCCGTGATGGTCAACGCGAGCACCCGGTTCACCGACGGCGGGGAGTTCGGCTTCGGCGCCGAGATCGGCATCTCCACGCAGAAGCTGCACGCCCGAGGGCCGATGGCCCTGCCCGAGCTCACGACGACCAAGTGGGTCGTCGAGGGGGACGGTCAGGTCCGCGTCTGAGGTTCCCGGTCGTCCAGGGAGTCGTGCGCCACGAAGTACGTCGGGCGCCCCTGCAGCAGGGCATACATCCGTCCCACGTACTCACCGAGGATGCCGAGCGCGAGCAGCTGCACCGCACCCACGGCGGCGACGACGACGACGGTCGAGGTCCAGCCGGGCAGGGTGTTGCCGAGCAGCATGGCGATGACGGCGAAGACGAGCACGCCGATGGCCGCGAGCCCGCCGAGCAGCCCCAGCCACGTCGCGAACCGCAGGGGGGCGATCGAGAACCCGGTGAGGCTGTCGACCGAGAGCCGGATCATCTTCCCGAGGGGGTACTTCGACTCACCCGCGGCCCGGGGCGCCCGGGTGTAGCCCACCGAGGCGCTCGGGAACCCCAGCGCCGGAACGACCAGCCGCAGGACGCGGTGGTGCTCGGGCAGCGCGTTCACGGCATCCACGGTGGCCCGGGACATGAGGCGGAAGTCGCCGGCATCCACGTGCGCGTCGACCGAGGACAGAGCCCGGATCGACCGGTAGAACGCCCGGGCGGACAGGCGCTTGAAGGCGGTGTCGCTCGCCCGGTCCTTGCGAACGCCGTAGACGACGTCGACGCCCTGGCTGCGCGCGATCGCGAGCATCTCGCCGAGCGCCTCCGGGGGGTCCTGCAGGTCGGCGTCGATGGTGGCGACCCAGGCACCGCGCGCGCGTGCCAGCCCGGCCGAGATGGCCGCCTGGTGACCGGCGTTCGCGCGCAGGCGCACCACGCGCACCTGGGGCCACTCCCGACGCAGCCGCTGCAGGAGCACGGGCGTCGCGTCGGTGGAACCGTCGTCGACGCACAGCACCTCGTAGGTCACCCCCCAGGCGTCCGCCACGGGCCGCAGACGCTCGACGAGGAGCGGGAGGACCGCCTCCTCGTTGAAGATCGGGACCACGACGCTGAGGTCGACGGGCGCAGCGGGCATGGCCCAAGAGTAGGTCGCCACCGGGCTCGGGAGGGTCAGCCCACGGCGGAGGGCCCCCGAGTATGAGTTCGGGGGCCCTCGGCGGTCGGCTGGTGCCGACGTGTCGAGCCGGTCGGTTCCCCGCGGTTTCCCGCGGGGGTCTGCCACGCGACGGTGGCGCCGCCCTGCGAGAGAGGACGGGCTTCGACTCAGGTCGAACGGCCGCGGCACCCGCGCCGTCGCGCGCGTCGCACGAGCCCGAGAGCCCGCACGTCCCGACCCTCTCGGGGCGGGAGCGGTGTGCCGTTATCCGTACGACCTGCCCCCCAGGTGCTGCTCCGACGCCGTGGCGTCGTCACCGTCCCGCAGGGGCGTGAAGACAGTTGTAGCCGTGAGTCGGGGCGGCTCGCAAGGGAATGGCGCGCCAATCGGTGACCGGTCACATGACTTCCTCGTCGTCCACAGGGCGCGTGCGGGAACCGCATCTTGTGCACAGGGCTGTGGACGACTTCCGTGGACAGCGGACGCGCTAGGCTGACCCGCATGTCGATGACCGTCACCCGTTTCCTCGCAGAGGAGGCCGCGCACCGCGAGCTGCCCATGCCACCCTGGCTCTACGGTGTGCTCGCCCTGCTCGCCTTCGCGTTCCTCCTCGGGCTCACCTGGTCCTTCCGTGGCACCGCCCAGAAGTACGCGGCCCCGGCCAGCCACGGCGACCCCGGCGCCCCCGAAGGCGACTCGCCGCACTGGCCCGAGCACCCCGGCCACCACTGAGCTCGGCGCGCGTGCGGCTCGGGGTGATGGGTGGGACCTTCGACCCCATCCACCACGGCCACCTCGTCGCCGCCTCGGAGGTGCAGTCACTGTTCGACCTCGACGAGGTCGTCTTCGTCCCCACCGGTGAGCCGTGGCAGAAGGAGGGCCGCGACGTCGCGCCCGCCGAGCACCGCTACCTCATGACGGTCGTCGCCACGGCCTCCAACCCGCGCTTCACCGTCTCGCGCGTCGACATCGACCGGGAGGGCCCGACCTACACCATCGACACCCTGCGTGACCTGCACGCCCAGCGTCCCGACGCCGAGCTGTTCTTCATCACCGGTGCCGACGCGCTGGCCCAGATCCTGTCGTGGAAGGACTCGGACGAGCTGTTCGACCTCGCCCGGTTCATCGGGGTCACCCGCCCCGGGTACGAGCTGTCGGAGTCCGGGCTGCCCGCCGACCGCGTCGACCTCCAGGAGGTCCCGGCCATGGCGATCAGCTCGACCGACTGCCGCGAGCGGGTCGGGCGGGCCGAGCCGGTCTGGTATCTCGTACCGGACGGCGTCGTGCAATACATCTCCAAACATCGCCTGTATGCCGCCCTCACCTCGAGAGCAGCACCCCCCGAAGCATTCCGAGGAGCACCGTGACCGCCACCGACCGAGCGTTGGAGCTGGCCCGAGCGGCTGCTGCCGCCGCCGCAGACAAGCTCGCGACCACCATCACCGGCATCGACGTCTCCGAGCAGCTCGCGCTGACTGACGTCTTCGTCATCGTCTCCGCTGAGTCCGAGCGGCAGGTCGGCTCCATCGTCGACGAGGTCGAGGACACCCTGCGTGAGATGGGCGTCAAGCCCGTGCGCCGTGAGGGGCAGCGTGAGGGCCGCTGGGTGCTCATCGACTTCTCCGACATCGTCGTGCACGTCCAGCACGACGAGGAGCGCTCGTTCTACGAGCTCGAGCGGCTCTGGAAGGACTGCCCGAGCATCGACCTCGGCGTCGTCGGCACCGAGCAGGGCGGTCGG
>DATIAB010000173.1:0-20695 GCA_035458265.1 Ornithinibacter sp.
CGCCGACCTGGTCACCTCGCGGCTGCGCGAGATCCGCGATGCCGGCATCACGGTCGCCGGTGCCCTGACTCCCCAGCGCACCCAGCAGCTGTGGAAGACCGTCGTGGATGCCGGGGTCGACCTCTTCGTCATCCGTGGCACGACCGTCTCGGCCGAGCACGTGTCGGGGCGCGCCGAGCCGCTCAACCTCAAGCGGTTCATCTACGAGCTCGACGTGCCCGTGATCGTCGGCGGGGCGGCCTCGTACTCCGCGGCCCTGCACCTCATGCGCACCGGCGCGGCCGGGGTACTCGTCGGCTTCGGCGGCGGAGCGGCGCACACGACGCGACGCACCCTCGGCATCCACGCCCCGATGGCCTCGGCCATCGCCGACGTCGCTGCGGCCCGGCGCGACTACCTCGACGAGTCCGGCGGCCGCTACGTGCACGTCATCGCCGACGGTGGCGTGGGCACCAGCGGCGACCTCGTCAAGGCCGTCGCCTGCGGGGCGGATGCCGTGATGCTCGGCGCGGCGCTCGCGCGTGCCACCGAGGCGCCCGGCCGCGGCTTCCACTGGGGTCCGGAGGCACACCACGCCGAGCTGCCCCGCGGTGAGCGCGTCGAGGTGGGCGCGGTCGGCGGGCTCGACGAGATCCTCTTCGGCCCCAGCCGCACGGCCGACGGCACGACGAACCTCGTCGGTGCGCTGCGGCGGGCCATGGCCACCTCGGGCTACCTCGAGCTCAAGGAGTTCCAGCGCGTCGAGGTCGTCGTCGCGCCGTACCAGCGCAGCTGACCACTCACCCGCGGGGGGACCCCGGGGCCTGACGTGTGCCGGATGACACGTTCGGGCTCCACCACCCGGGCGCGGTGGTTACTCTTCGGTAATGGCCGACGTCATCGCTGACCCGGAGCTCGACCCCGCCGCCACGTATGCCGTGGACCCGGCCCGGGTGCGAGCACTCACCGCCCGTGTCATCGCCTCCGGCGAGGGGGGCGAGGTGCGCACCACCACGCCGCTCACCGGCGCGCCCCTGGCGGTCCTCCCCGTCTCCAGCGCGCGCGACGTCGTGGCCGCCGTCGACCGGGCGCGGATCGCGCAGCGCGGCTGGGAGCTGACGCCGGTCTCCCAGCGGGCGGCCGTGATGCTGCGCGTGCACGACCTCATCCTGGAACGGCAGCCGGAGCTGCTCGACCTCGTGCAGCTGGAGTCCGGCAAGGCGCGCGGTCACGCCTTCGAGGAGGTCGCCGACTGCGCCATCGTCGCGCGGCACTACGCCCGTCGCGGTCCGTCCCTGCTCACCGACACCAAGCACGTGGGCGTGCTCCCGATGCTCTCGCGCGCGGTGGAGCACCACCGCCCCAAGGGCGTCGTCGGCATCGTCTCGCCCTGGAACTACCCGCTCAGCCTGGCTGTCACCGACGCGATCCCGGCCCTGCTCGCCGGCAACGGCGTCGTGCTCCGGCCGGACACACAGGCCTCCCTCACCGCCCTCGCAGCGGCCGAGATCTTCGCTGAGGCCGGCCTGCCGGACGGGCTGCTCCAGGTCGTGCTCGGCCCCGGTGAGCCGACCGGGCAGGCGGTCGTCGACCACACGGACTACGTGAGCTTCACCGGGTCGACGGCGACCGGCCGGCGCGTGGCGCAGGCCGCCGGTCGCCGCCTCGTCGGCATCTCGCTCGAGCTCGGCGGCAAGAACACGATGTACGTCGCGGCCGACGCCAACCTGCGCCGGGCCGTCGACGGTGCCGTGCGGGCCTGCTTCAGCTCCGCGGGCCAGCTCTGCATCAGTGCCGAACGGCTCGTCGTGCACGCCGACGTTCACGAGGAGTTCGTCCCCCGCTTCGTCGAGCGGGTCTCACGGATGCGCCTGTCGACGGGGCTGCACTGGGGCGCCGACATGGGCAGCCTCGTGAGCGCCGACCAGAAGGCCAAGGTGCTTGCCCACATCGACGATGCGGTGTCCAAGGGGGCGCGGGTGCTCACCGGTGGGCGCGAGCGCCCGGACATCGGGCCCCTCGTCGTCGAGCCGACGGTGCTCGAGGGGGTCACCGCCGCCATGGCGTGCCGCGACGAGGAGACGTTCGGGCCGGTCGTCTCGCTGTACCGCGTGCACTCCGACGACGAGGCGGTGCGCCTGGCCAACGACACCGAGTACGGCCTCAACGCCTCGGTCTGGACCCGCGACGTGCGGCGCGGCCGGGCGATCGCGGCGCGCATCCACGCGGGCACCGTCAACATCAACGAGGGGTATGCCGCGGCCTGGGGCAGCGTGGCCGCGCCGATGGGTGGCATGAAGTCGTCGGGACTGGGCCGCCGCCACGGCCGAGAGGGCCTGCTGAAGTACACGGAGACGCAGAACATCACCTCGCAGCACCTCGTCGG
Source organism: Ornithinibacter sp. (assembly GCA_035458265.1). Taxonomy (GTDB): domain Bacteria; phylum Actinomycetota; class Actinomycetes; order Actinomycetales; family Dermatophilaceae; genus Fodinibacter. Next base: position 2,366 of record DATIAB010000173.1, read on the forward strand.
CATCGCTCCGCTGGCCGGGATGACCGACCAAGGATTCGCCCGGGCCATGACCGGTGCGCTCAAGGTCATGAAGGCTGTGAGGATGTCGTGAGGCCAGACGTCGACGTCGTCGTCGTCGGCTCGGGGTTCGGCGGCTCGGTCACCGCGCTGCGCCTGGCCGAGAAGGGCTACCGCGTGCTCGTGCTGGAAGCGGGGCAGCGGTTCGAGGACGAGGACTTCGCCGAGACCTCCTGGGACGTACGGCGCTACCTGTGGGCACCTCAGGTGGGGTGCTACGGCATCCAGCGCATCCATCGGCTGCCCGACGTCGTCGTGCTCGCTGGGGCCGGCGTGGGCGGCGGGTCGCTCAACTACGCGAACACGCTGTACGTCCCGCCGCGCCCGTTCTTCGAGGACGAGCAGTGGAGCGACGTCACCGACTGGCAGGCCGAGCTCGCGCCGCACTACGAGACGGCCAGCGCGATGCTCGGCGTCGTGACCAACCCCTGCGAAGGCGTCGTGGAGCAGCTGATGCGGCGCACGGCCGAGGACCTCGGGGTGGGGGAGACCTTCCGCAAGACGCCGGTCGGTGTGTTCTTCGGCCGCCCGGGGGAGACCGTCGACGACCCGTACTTCGGTGGTGCAGGCCCCCGTCGTACCGGCTGCACCGAGTGCGGCAACTGCATGGTGGGATGCCGGGTCGGCGCCAAGAACACCCTGCGGAAGAACTACCTGGCACTGGCCGAGAACCTCGGGGTCGAGATCCGGCCGATGCGCACCGTGACCAGGCTGGGCGAGGTGCCGGGACCGGGGGACGCGCAACCGGCATACCGGGTGCTCCACGAGCGCACCGGGCCGGTCGGTGGGCGTGACCCGCAGGTCGTCACGGCGCACCACGTCGTCGTCGCTGCGGGGGCCTGGGGGACCCAGACGCTGCTGCACGCGATGAAGGCGGAGGGGGAGCTGCCGCGGCTGTCCGCGTACCTGGGACACCGCACCCGCACCAACTCCGAGGCATTGCTCGGGGCGCTGAGCCAGAGGGTGCCGCCGGCCGACGTCGACCTCACGAAGGGCGTGGCGATCACGACGTCCTTCCACGTCGGCTCGGACACGCACGTCGAGAACTGCCGCTACGGCAAGGGGTCCAACGCGATGGGCATGCTGGCGACGGTCGCCGTCCCCGGGGGCACCGGCCGGCCGCGGTGGCTCGAGCTGGCCCGCCAGGTCGGAAAGGACCCCTGGGGCTTCCTGCGGTTCATGCCGATGGCCCGCCGATGGAGCGAACGGATGGTCATCGGGCTCGTCATGCAGAGCCGCGACAACTCGCTGCGCGTCTCGGGACGACGTGGCATCTTCGGGCGTCCTGGCCTGACCTCACGCCAGGGACACGGCCACCCGAACCCCACCTACATCCCGGAGGGCCACGAGGCGATGGAGGCCCTCGCGCGGCGGCTGGGCGAGGCCACGGGGAACTACACCGCCGCCGGCGGGTCGTGGTTCGAGGTCTTCGACGTGCCGATGACGGCGCACTTCCTCGGAGGGGCGACGATCGGGTCCTCTCCCGACCGGGGGGTCGTCGACGGCTACCACCGGGTGTGGGGGCACCCCGGCATCTCGGTCGTCGACGGGGCTGCGGTCTCCGCCAACCTCGGCGTCAACCCGTCGCTGACGATCACGGCGCAGGCGGAGCGGGCGATGTCGTTCTGGCCCAACCGTGGAGATGTGGACCCACGGCCGTCCCAGGACCAGCCGTATGCCGTGCTGGCTCCGGTCGCTCCCGTTCGGCCCGCGGTGCCGGCTGGTTTCCCGCAGCGCCTGCCGGTGTCGGTGCCGGGGTCGGTGTCGGTGTCGGTGGAGCGCGCGACAATCGCGGGATGAGCAGTTCTGCGCGCGGCCGGTGGACCTTCACGGCCACGATGTGGCGGTGGAAGGACGGCGCCTGGCGGTTCGTCACGGTGCCCGAGGACGTCAGCGACGAGGTCGACGAGGTCGTCGGGGACGCCACCGGGGGCTTCGGGTCGGTGCGGGTCGAGGTGGTCGTGGGGTCGACGACGTGGCGCACCTCGCTCTTCCCGTCCACCGAGGCCGGAGCCTTCGTGCTGCCGGTGAAGAAGGCCGTGCGGACCGCCGAGGGGTTGGGTGACGACGACCCCGTCGAGGTGACGATCCGCCTGGTCGACCGCTGACGGCATCCGAACCGTTCCCGCGCAGCGGTGGGGCGGGTCAGGGCTCGTCGCGCCACGACCGCCAGAGGGCGGCGTACGAGCCGCCGCGGGCGATCAGTTCGTCGTGCGACCCGAGCTCGCTGACGACCCCGTCCTCGACGACGGCCACCCGGTCGGCATCGTGAGCCGTGTGCAGCCGGTGCGCGATCGCCACGACCGTGCGCCCGTTGACCACCGCTGCGAGGGAGCGCTCGAGGTGACGCGCCGCGCGTGGGTCGAGCAGCGACGTCGCCTCGTCGAGCACGAGGGTGTGCGGGTCGGCAAGCACGAGGCGGGCCAGGGCCAGCTGCTGACCCTGCGCCTCCGTGAGCTGGTGGCCGCCCGAGCCGACCGTGGTGTCGATCCCCCGGGGAAGGCTCTGCGCCCAGCCGGCGGCATCGACAGCACGCAGTGCCTGGAGCAGGTCGTCGTCGCTCGCGTCGGGACGCGGCAGGCGCAGGTTCTCGGCCAGGGTCCCGACGAAGACGTGGTGCTCCTGCGTCACGAGCGCGACCTCGCCGCGCAGCACGGGGAGCTCGAGGTCCACGAGCGGCACCCCGCCGCCGGTCACCCGCCCGGATCGAGGGCCGTCGATGCCCGCCATGAGGCGTCCCAGGGTCGACTTGCCGGCCCCGGACGGTCCGACGATCGCCAGGCGCTCACCCGGCACGAGCCCCAGCGAGACACCGTGCAGCACGTCGCGGCCCTCGCGGTAGGCGTAGCGGACGTCGTCGACGCCGACCTGCTCCCCCTCGGGGACGGCCCCGGTGGCGACGCGGTCGGGCGGCACCTCGGCCACACCGAGGATGCGCGCCAGCGAGGTCGCGGCGAACTGGATCTCGTCGAGCCACGAGATGAGCTCGCCCAGCGGGTCGAGCAGCTGCTGCACGTAGAGCGTCACGGCCGTCGCGGCGGCGATCGAGATGTGGCCCTCCCAGGCCAGCCATCCGCCCCAGAGCACCGAGGTGGCGATCGGCAGGAAGAAGCCGATCTCCAGCCACGGGAACCAGCGCAGCCGCAGCCCGAGCGTGTAGGACTCGGCGTCGCCGCACTCGTCCATCGCCTCCTGGAAGCGCCGGCCGCGCACGCCCTGCAGCCCCAGGGCATCCATCGTGCGGGCTCCCTCGATCGTCTCGGAGGCCACACCGTTGAGTCGGGCGTAGGAGGCGTGCTCCCAGAGGTAGCCGTTGCCGGCACGCCTGAGGTACCAGCGTGACGACGGCACCTGGACGACCGCCGCGGTGAGCAGGGACAGGGCAGCCAGCGGCGAGGTGAGCAGGGCGGCAACGGCCGTCGCCGTCACCGTCGTCACCGCCACGACGATCGCGGGGATGCCGAAACGGATGATGTGCGCGAGCGAGTCGATGTCGTTCGTCGTGCGGGCGACGAGGTCACCCGTTCCGGCGCGCTCGACGGTCGACAGCGGGAGGCGCACCGAGGAGGTGATGAAGTCCTCGCGCAGCCGGGCGAAGATGCGCTCGGACAGGACGAACGAGGCACGCCGGGCGACCCACGTGAGCACCGTCTGGGCGAGGATCGCCGCGACGAGGAGGCCGATGAGCACGTCGACGCGGCTCACGCTGGGCTCGCCGGTCGTGACCTCCTGGACGACCTGCCCGACCACCCAGGGGCCGACGAGCGCCACGAGGGCGGCGATGCCGTGCCACACCAGCACCCACGACAGCGGGCCGCGGTGGTGGCGGAGCAGCACCTTCGCGTGCTGCCGTACGGTCGCGCTCGTCGCGATCGGCAGGGTGCGGGCGGCGTGGTCGGTGCGCCCCAGGAGTGGAGACATCAGTACTCACCGCGCAGGACGACATCGCGGTATGCATGGTGCGAGCGCAGCAGGTCGTGGTGGCGCCCACTCGCCGTCACGAGACCGTCCTGCACGAGGAGCACGACGTCGGCCGTGTCCAGCAGGAGCGGGCTCGCGGTGACGACGACGGTGGTGCGTCCGGCGCGGTGAGCAGCCAGTCGCCGCGCGATCCGGGCCTCGGTGTGGGCATCGACGGCACTCGTCGGCTCGACGAGCACCAGGACATCGGGTTGGCGAAGAAGCGCTCGGGACAGGGCGATTCGTTGGCGCTGGCCACCGGACAGGGCGCGGCCGCGCTCCTCGAGGTCGCCGTCCATCCCGCCGTCGAGCGCCTCGAGGGCGTCGGCCGCGCTCGCGACGTGCACCGCGGCATCCCGTGCGGCGTCATCGGTGCCGCCGAGGGCATCGCGGACGGGCCCGCTGAACAGGTGCGGGTCGGCCTCGGACACGACGACGTGGGCACGAACGACGTCGACCGGCAGGTCGTCGAGCTCGATCTCGCCCCACCGCACCCCGTGCCTGCCCGGGAGCAGCCGGCCCAGGCGGTACCCGATGTCGGACGTCTCCTCCGGTCGGGCGCTGACCAGCGCGGTGAGCCGTCCCGGCAGGACGACGACGCCGGATGCCGGGTCCACCAGTGCCGCTCCCACCTCCACCCGCGGTGTCCCTCCGTCGACCAACAGGTCACTCGGGGGACGCCCGGACGGCGTGTGGTCGGGCTCGACGGCGAGGATCTTCACGACCCGGCGGGCCGCCACCCGGGTGCGGACGAGCTTGTCGACGAACTCGGTCGCGGTACGCAGCGGCATCGTGAGGAAGGCCGTGTACCCGTAGAACGCGACGAGCTGACCGGGCGTGATCTCTCCGGCGACCGCCAGGTGCGCGCCGATGCCGGTGACCACGACGACGAAGATCCCGGGAAGCAGTACCTGCGCGGCATCCAGCGTCGCCTGCACGGGTGACAACCGCACCCCGGCCAGGCGGACGCGGTCGGACTGCGCGGCGTACCGGGCGAGGAACGTGTCCTCGCCACCGATCCCGCGCAGGACGCGCAGGCCGGCCACGGTGTCGGCACCGAGCGACGTGAGCAGCCCGGCCTCCTCGCGTTGCGCAGCCTGTCGGCGTTGCAGGGGCTTCATGACGAGCGCGAGCGAGGCCAGCAGCAAGGGACCACCGACGAGCATGATGACGCCCAGCAGCACCGAGCCGCGCAGCAGGATCACCGAGACGACGACGAAGCTGACGATCGCGCCCGCGAGCCGGGCGACGACGTCGAAGACCTCACCCATCCGCCAGAAGTCGCTCGCGAAGCTCGTCACGACCTCCCCGGCCGGCATCTGTCGGGTCAACGCAGGCCCGGCCCGCCGCACCGCACGGTCGGTGACCACGGCGGTGCGAAAGGACGCGAGGAGCCAGTTGCGCACGGCGAACCAGTGCCGCCCGTTCGTCGTGACCGCGCTGACCAGGCCCAGGCCCATGATCGCCGCCGACCACGTCACGAGGGCGTGCGGGTCACGGGCGACGAGGCCGTCGTCGACGGCCTTGCCGATGGCCGCCGGCACGAGGGCGATCGACACCATCCACGGCACCCCGAAGAGCACACCCCCGAGCAGAGTGCGCCACTGGTGCCGGGCCAGCCAGAGGATGAGGCGGTCGGCGTCGAGCGGCGGGTCCGCGTCCGGGTCGGTCGCGTAGGGCCAGGGGTGAGGAGACATCGCCGGTCCACGCTAGGGGCCGAGGGCGCTGCCAGCCACCGAGTTTCCCGTGACGTAGCCTCGGGGGCGTGTTGCGGACCGCCCTGAGACCGAGGTTTCTCGGCCTTCTCGGGCTCGTCGTGCTCGTCGGCGTCGCGTTCGGGTTCCTCGGCCGGTGGCAGCTGGGGGTCGCCGAGAGCACGGCCTACCGCGAGGCGGTCGAGCAGGCCCGTGCGCAGGAACCGGCCGTGCTGACCTCGGTGCTCGAGCCGCACGCTCCCTTCCGTGGTGACCTCTCCTCCCGCCCGGTCACGGCCAGGGGGCGCTATGCCGCGACCGGCCAGCTGCTCGTCCCCGACCGCCGCCTCGACGGCGAGGCGGGCCTGTGGGTGCTCACCCCGTTCGTCGTCGAGGGCACGGGGGCGACGCTGGCGGTCGTGCGGGGCTTCGTCACCGACCCCTCGGATGCCGGGCCGCCCCCGCCGGGGGACCTCACCATCTCGGGTGGGCTGGCACCGGGGGAGTCGCCGGTGTCCGAACCGGTGGCTGCTGGCCAGATCGGCTCGGTCGACCTGTCGTTGCTCGTCAACTCGTGGCCGGGTGACATCTACAACGCCTTCCTCTTCCTCGAGTCCGAGGACCCCGCGGCGGCCGACCAGCCGACCCGGGTGCCGACGCCGCTGCCCGACACCAGCATCCAGTGGCGCAACGCGGCGTATGCCGTGCAGTGGTGGGTGTTCGCCCTGTTCGCACTGTGGGTCTGGTTCCGGATGGTGCGTGAGGAGGCCCGACGCGAGGAGACCCCGCGCGAGGAGGCCCGGCGCGAGGCGGGAGATACTGGTTCGCGTGACGACGCCTGACACCAGCACCCTGACCATCGACGACGTCGACGGGGCCCGTTCGCGACTGACCTTCTTCAAGGTCATGGCCTTCATCGTGGGCGTGGGGCTGCTCGTGCTCGTCGTCGAGATGGTGCTGTCCTACGGCTTCGGGATGAAGGGTGACGACAACCCGCTGCACTGGTGGCCGCAGCCGCACGGCTTCATCTACATGGTCTACCTGGTCGCCACGGCCCTGCTCGGCTTCAAGGTCGGCTGGTCGCTGACCAGGATGGTGCTCGTCATGCTCGCCGGCTGCGTGCCCTTCCTGTCCTTCTGGGTCGAGCGACGGGTCGCGGCGCAGGTCGAGGCAGGGCTGGCTGCCGCCCGCCAGTAGCCTGTGCGCGTGAGCGAGAGCCCCAGCACGCAGCCCGAACCCCCGCACCTCGCCGAGCGGCCGGTGCTCGTCGTCGACTTCGGGGCGCAGTACGCCCAGCTCATCGCGCGCCGCGTGCGCGAGGCCAGCTGCTTCAGCGAGGTCGTCCCGCACTCGATGCCGGTCGAGGAGATGCTCGCCAAGGACCCCGCCGCGGTGATCCTCTCCGGGGGCCCGTCATCGGTCTACGCCGACGGGGCACCCGCCCTCGACCCGGCCCTGCTCCAGGCGGGGGTGCCGGTGTTCGGCATGTGCTACGGCTTCCAGGCCATGGCCCGGGCGCTCGGGGGCACCGTGGAGAGGACCGGGCTGTCCGAGTTCGGCTCCACACCCGCGACGATCCTCGACGCCACCTCCACCCTGTTCAACGGGCAGCCCGCCGAGCAGTCGGTGTGGATGAGCCACGGAGACTCGGTGTCGGTCGCCCCGGAGGGCATGACCGTCACGGCCACGACGTCCGGAGCCCCGGTCGCCGGGTTCGAGGACGACGAGCGGCGCCTCTACGGCGTGCAGTGGCACCCCGAGGTGCTGCACTCGACGTTCGGGCAGCAGGTGCTCGAGAACTTCCTCCTGCGCGGGGCCGGCCTCGTCGGGGAGTGGACCGCGGCCAACGTGGTCGAGGACCTGGTCACCTCCGTTCGCGCCCAGATCGGCGAGGCCCGCGTCATCTGCGGGCTCTCCGGTGGGGTCGACTCGTCCGTGGCGGCGGCACTGGTCCAGAAGGCCGTCGGCAACCAGCTCACCTGCGTGTTCGTGGACCACGGGCTGCTGCGGTCAGGTGAGGCCGAGCAGGTCGAGCAGGACTTCGTCGCCGCGACGGGCGTCGACCTCGTCGTCGTCGATGCCCGCGAGCGCTTCCTGTCCGCGCTGGCCGGGGTGTCCGACCCCGAGGAGAAGCGCAAGATCATCGGTCGGGAGTTCATCCGGGTCTTCGAGCAGGCCGCTCGCGACGTCGTGGGCACCCACGCCGGGGACGACGACCACCCCGTGGAGTTCCTCGTCCAGGGCACCCTTTATCCCGATGTCGTGGAGTCCGGGGGTGGCACCGGCACGGCGAACATCAAGTCGCACCACAACGTCGGCGGCCTGCCCGACGACCTGCAGTTCAAGCTCGTCGAGCCGCTGCGCCTGCTGTTCAAGGACGAGGTGCGTCAGGTCGGGCTCGAGCTCGGGGTGCCGGAGGCGATCGTGTGGCGTCAGCCCTTTCCCGGCCCGGGCCTGGGCATCCGCATCGTCGGTGAGGTGACCGGCGAACGGCTGGAGGTCCTGCGGGCCGCGGACCTCATCGCCCGCGAGGAGCTCACCGCGGCCGGGCTGGACCGTTCGATCTGGCAGTGCCCCGTCGTGCTGCTCGGCGACGTGCGTTCGGTCGGGGTCCAGGGCGACGGCCGCACCTACGGACACCCCGTCGTGCTGCGTCCGGTGTCGTCCGAGGACGCCATGACCGCGGACTGGACGCGCGTGCCCTACGACGTGCTCGCGAAGATCTCCACCCGCATCACCAACGAGGTGCGCGAGGTCAACCGCGTCGTCCTGGACGTCACGAGCAAACCTCCGGGCACCATCGAGTGGGAGTAGGCCGCCGCCCTCACTGCGACGTCGGAGACTTCAGCGCCACCGCGGCTCTGACGGGTCCGGCCCACGCGGGCGACCGGTCGTCGTGCTCTCCCGGGACGCCGTCGTCCGCGGCCTGCGGCGTGCCCTGGTCTCCCCGTGCACGACCACCGTGCGCGGTGGACTGCCGCTGAGGGGTGCGTCACTGCACCGCGAGGGCCCCGCATGGCAGGCTGTCCCCGGCATACTCACAGGTAACCAAAGGCGGCCCACCCCATGCAGAGCACGACGACCACGGTGACGGCCAGTGACGGCATCCCCCTTCACACGTACCGGTGGCTGCCGGACGGCCCACCGAAGGCCGTCGTTCAGATCGCCCACGGCATGGCCGAGCACTCGGCCCGGTACGCACGCCTGGCCCAGGCCCTGACCGACCACGGGTACGCGGTCTACGCGCACGACCACCGCGGGCACGGGGCCACGGCGAGCGAGGCGGACCACGGCTACTTCGCCGCCGACAACGGCTGGGATGCGGTTGTGGCCGACCTGCGCGCCGTGACCCGGTTCGCGCAGGAGGAGCAGCCGGGGCTGCCCGTCTTCCTCCTCGGGCACTCGATGGGCTCCTTCCTGGCGCGCACCTACGTCATCGAGGACAGCCGTGACCTCGCCGGACTCGTGCTCTCGGGCACCGGCGGTGACCCTGGCCCCCTCGGCAAGGTCGGCCTGGCGGTCGCTCGCCTCGAGGCTCGCCTGCGCGGTGGGCGCCACGTGAGCCCGATGCTCGACAAGCTGACCTTCGGCCAGTTCAACGCGACGTTCAAGCCCAACCGCACCCACTTCGACTGGCTCTCGCGGGACGAGGCGGAGGTCGACGCCTATCTCGCCGACCCGCTGTGCGGGCGTACGTTCACCTCGGGCTTCTTCGCCGACCTCTTCGGTGGCATCCAGCGTATCAACGACCGCAGGCAGGTGGCAGGGGTCCGTCGTGACCTGCCGATCCTGCTCGTGGCCGGGGACAAGGACCCGGTCGGCGACGGCGGCAAGGGCCCTCGCAGCGTGGGGGAGCAGTACTCGTCCGTGGGCATCGTCGACGTCACGTGCACGCTGTACCCGGGCGCGCACCACGAGATCTTCAACGAGACCAACCGCGACGAGGTCACCGAGGACGTCATCTCCTGGCTGGACGCCCACCTGCCGTAGCCGCGGCCACGACCGGCCGACGACCCGGCGAGGAATCGGACCCGGGCGGCATCCGTGGCAGGCTTGGGCGGCAGCACCGTAAGCACCGCCAGCCCCGAGACGTGAGGACCGACCAGACGCATGTGTGGCATCGCCGGATACCACGGGCTCCCCGCCGACCCAGCGCTCCTGGAGCGCATGAACGCGAGCCAGCAGCACCGCGGACCTGACGGTGACGGCATCACGGTCGACGGGCCGTGCGGTCTGGCCCACCGGCGGCTGTCGATCATCGACATCGCGCACGGCCAGCAGCCGATGGACACCGCCGACGGGCGCTACTGCATCGCCTACAACGGTGAGGTCTACAACTACCTCGACCTGCGCGCCGAGCTCGAGGCGCTGGGGCGCGCCTTCACGACCGACTCGGACACCGAGGTCGTCCTGCAGGCCTTCGCGCAGTGGGGTGCCGAGGCCTTCGACCGGTTCAACGGCATGTTCGGCCTGGCGATCTGGGACCGCCAGGAGCAGCGGCTGACGCTGGCCCGCGACCACTTCGGCATCAAGCCGCTCTACGTCGCCCGGGTCGCGGACCCGAGCGGCGAGGGTGAGGCGCTCCTCTTCTCCAGCGAGATCAAGCCGATCCTCGCGAGCGGCCTCTACGACAAGCGGGTGAACGACCGGTCGGTCTACCGCTATCTGCGCTTTCGCGCCCACGAGGACGGCACCGAGACCTTCTTCGAGGGGATCGAGCGGCTGGCACCGGGGGAGGTGCTGGAAGCCGACGCGCACGGCATCCGGCGTCGCATGTTCACGCGCCTGAAGGAGGAGCTCCTCGAGCTCGCCTCCGTGCAGCGTCCCTACGACGACGAGGCCGCCGCGGAGTACCAGCGCCGCCTCGTGGAGTCGGTGCGGCTGCGCCTGCAGTCGGAGGTTCCGGTCGGCACGAGCCTGTCGGGTGGTCTGGACTCCAGCGCGGTCGCGGTCATCATCAACCAGCTCCTGAACGAGGGTGACGAGCTGTCGACCCGGTCGGTTGGCACGCGCCAGAACACCTTCTCGGCGGTCTTCCCGGGGTCGATCAACGACGAGGAGAAGTACGTCGACGACGTCCTGGACATCTGCACCGGGCACGTCCAGGCGCACAAGATCCTCCCGACGGCCGACGAGTTCAAGGCCGACCTGCTCGACTTCATCCGCACCCAGGAGGAGCCGATCATCTCCTCGGGGCCCTACGCGCAGTACCAGGTGATGCGCGAGGCCACCCAGCACGTCACGGTGCTGCTCGACGGCCAGGGTGCCGACGAGATGATGGCCGGGTACATCCCCTACTACTTCGTCTACCTGCGCCAGCTTCGCACCCAGGGCGCCACGCTGGCGGCCGCCGAGCTCGCGAAGAGCCTGGACGTGCTCTACCGGCTGGGTCGCCACAAGCTCAAGGCCAAGGTCACGCTCAAGAAGTCCATCCCGACGACCCAGCTGATGGACCGCGACTTCGTCGCCGCGCACCGGGACGAGCGGTACAGCTCCGAGGGCGCCAACCTGAAGAAGCGGCTCGTCGAGGACCTCTTCCACAACTCGCTGCCGAGCCTGCTGCGCTACGAGGACAAGAACACGATGCGGTTCTCGCTCGAGGGGCGGGTGCCGTTCCTCGACAAGGAGGTGCTGAAGTTCATCTTCAGCCTCTCCGACGAGGCGATCATCAAGGACGGCTGGAACAAGCGGGTGCTGCGCGACGCCACGCGGGGCCTGCTGCCCGAGTCGATCAACCGCCGCCGCAACAAGATCGGGTTCACCACGCCGCAGGTCGAGTGGTTCATGCGGCTGAAGAACCACTTCTACAACATCTTCCTCAGCGAGTCGTTCGCGAACCGCCCGTACGTCAACCAGACCGAGGTCATCGCGGCGTTCGAGGGGTGGATCAAGGGCGCGAACGACGTCGACACGATGACCTTCTGGCGCCTGATCAACCTCGAGCTGTGGATGCGCGAGTTCATCGACGACCACGACGAGGATGCCGACGGGTCGGCCACCGCTGCCGCCACCGCCCACGTCAAGACGGACTACGAGGCCAACGAGGGTCGCAGCCTCGACCTCGTGACCACCCTCGGTGAGGACGTGCGTCGCTATCCGGTGCGCACCGAGCTCTTCAGCCGTGACGACGACCTCGACACCCGCGTCCTCGAGCACGTCGACGCCTTCTTCGCCGGGCTGCCCGGCGCCGGCCCCGAGCACGATGCCGCGACCCGTGGCCCGTGGTGGTTCTTCCTGTCCGAGAAGGTCGTCGCCATCACCCAGGGCCGGTCCTACTTCGTCTGGGACATCAAGGTCGGTCGTCCGGCGCGGGTGCTGTCGCGCTACGTCACGCGCACGCCGGCAGGTATCGGCCTGGGCAGCCCGTTCACGATGCAGCTGGCCATCCAGGAGGCCGGTCTGCCGCGGGTGCTCTACGCCTCGGCGGGCGGGGCGATCGGCAAGGTCATCGGGAGGAAGGGCCTGTTCTACGAGCTCGTCGGCAACCAGATCAACGCGATCGACGGCCCCACGGAGTACTCGGCCTACCCGTCCAACGTCTCGGCCAAGCTCGCACCCAAGGACCCGGATGCCGTCGCGGCCCGCCTCAGCGCCGCGATCCGCCAGCGAGTGCCCGAGCCGTGGAGATCGACCTTCGGCGGCACCGTGATCATGGACGCCAACGACATCGGCCGCAACGTCCTGGGATCGGACGTGCCCGGTGACTGGACCCGCTTCGAGGAGATGTTCGCCGACAACCCGCTCGGGCAGGGCTCGCAGCAGACCCCGATGGCAATGGTGTTCCTGCGCGAGGGAACCACTCAGGCGTAGACCGGCTCATCGCCCTCCGCGGGGGGCTCGATCTTGGGGCTCACGGTCCACAGCAGCCAGCCCAGGGCCCCGAGCGGCACCTCCATGAGGTGGGTGAAGATCGAGAACAGCACGAGCCCGGCGGCGGCGCCCCCGGGGTCGGCTCCCCACCCGACGAGCACCACGGAGGTGGCCACCTCGGTGACGCCGATGCCACCGGGGGTGATGCCGATGGTCGTGAGCAGCCGCCCGATCGCGTAGGCCGCGAAGAGCAGGTTGAGGGGCAACGTCACGCCGGTGCCGCGCATGATGAGCACGAAGAGCACGAAGTAGGCGCCGAAGAACCCGATCATCCCCAAGGTCATCGACCACCAGGAGTGGCCGACCACGCTCTTGATCCGAGCGCGCAGGTCGCTCACGAGCTCGGAGATGCGCATCCTGGAGTGTGGTCGCCGCCGCCGGACCAGCGGGCCGATCACGGCATCCAGGGCACGGCCGATGGCCTGCGCTGCCCGCTCGCTCGCGATGATGGAGACGAGGGCGCCGAGGATCGCCAGGCCGGTGAGCATGCCGGCCACCGCGAGGTCGGTGAGGGAGCCGGGCAGGGTCACCCCGCTGAACCACAGCACGGCAATCGCGATGACCGGCAGGGCGATGCGGGCCAGGACGTTCCAGACCCCCGTGACGACCACCGAGGTGGACGTCGCGCGGCGGGAGAACCCCCAGGACCGGCAGATCGCGTAGGTGGCAGCCAGCCCGACGGCCCCTCCACCGGGCAGGAGGTTGGACACCGAGGACCCGCAGAGGTTGACGATCAGGGCCTTGCTGTGGCTCAGCCCCGGCAGGGAGCCGGTGAAGGTGAAGGTGTAGCACCACAGGCCGGCGAGCATCAGCAGCTGGAAACCCACGGCGTGGCTGAGTGGGATCGTCGCGATGACGTCCGCGATGTCGCCCCACGTCGTCTGGGCGAAGTACGGAAGGCCCCAGGCGAGCAGCGCGGCGGCCAGCCCCAGCCCCACCACCGCCTGGAGCGTCCTGCGCGCGTGGGGGCTCATCCGTCCCCCTCGAACACGTCGGTGTGGATGGGCCCGCCGCTGGGCAGGGCCGGGTCGCGGAACCACTCCCGCCCGAACACGACGTCGTAGACCGGCCGCGGGATGCGCAGGAATGCGTCGAGGGTACGGTCGCCCGTCTGACCGCCCGCCCCGACGGATGCCGCCCCGCCGCCGGTCGCCTGGGACGCGTGCGCCCGCATGGACTCCCGCTTGGCACGCACGTGGCGTCGCACGTCGATGCGGTGGGTGATGTCGGCGCGGGCCGTGAAGGCCCGCTCGAAGGAGGCCGGGTCGAACTCCGCGGGGAATCGGTAGACCCGACCCACCGCGCGGATCGCCCGCACGATGGTGTCGCGCGGCACGGTGGCCTCGAGCACGCGCGGCGTGCCCGCGATGACGGCGGCCCGGGCCCCGACGACGTGCACCCTCACGTGGTCGCGGTGCCCGTAACCGCCGTTCGCGTCGTAGGAGATGAGCAGGTCGGCGCGCTCGGTGCGCAGGATGGCTGCGAGGCGCTCGGCAGCCTCCTCGACGGGCGCCCGGGCGAACCGGACGAGACCGGGCGCGTCCGGTTCGGGCTGTGGGCCGCTACCGCTGTCGGCGTAGCCCAGCCACTCCACCCGAGCCACCCCGAGGGCCTGCGCCGACCGGCGGGCCTCCTGCAGGCGCAGCCCCCCGAGCCGACCGTCCGTGCGCAGCTCGTCGGCCGCCAGGCCGGCGCCGCCGTCGGTGGCCAGCACGAGGACGACACGATGGCCCTCGGAGGACAGGCGCGCCATCGTGCCTGCGGTCAGGAGGGCCTCGTCGTCGGGGTGGGCATGGAAGGCCACGATCGTGCGAGACATCGTCGCCCATCCTCGCGCATGGCAGGCTGTCCGCTCGTGAAGGTCGCGATGCTCTCCGACTGCTATCCGCCGCGCCTCGGTGGCATCGAGAGCCAGGTGCGTGACCTGTCCCGAGAGCTCGTCGCGGCAGGGCACGAGGTCGAGGTGTTCACGGCCACCACCGGGCCGCACGGCGAGCGTGGTGGTGCGACCGAGCGCGGTGACGACGGCGTGACGGTGCACCGGCACGCCATCCCGGTGCCGGGCGGCATCCCCGTCAACCCGTTCGCTCCCCCGGAGGTGCGGCGTCGACTCGCTGCGGGGGGCTTCGACGTCGCCCACGCGCACCTGGGCGTCGTCAGCCCGTTCGCGACCGACCTCGTCCCGGTCGCCCGCGGGGTCGGGCTTCCGGTGGCGGCAACCTTCCACTGCGTCATCGAACGGTCCGGTGTGCTCATGCGGGCCACGGGCCACCTGGCCCGGTGGGCCGGACGCGGCGTGGCGCTCAGCGCGGTGTCGACGATGGCCGCCCAGCGCGTGTCCGGCGCCGCTCGCGGTGCCCGCGTCGAGGTGGTCCCCAACGGCGTGGATGCCGCGTGGTGGCACCCGGGGAGCGACGCGGCATCCGCAACGGGTGACAGGGCGGTGCACGTCGTGTCGGCGATGCGCCTGGTGTCGCGAAAGCGCCCGGTGGTGATGCTCAAGGTGCTGGAGCAGGCCCGCTCGGTCCTCGACCCGGCGGTCACGCTGCGGGCCACCCTCGTGGGCGACGGGCCCCAGCGCAGGCTCATGGAGCACCACGTGCGCTCCCGCGGGCTGGGCTGGGTCGAGCTGCCAGGCCGGGTCACCAAGGACGAGCTGCGCGCGCTGCACCACAGCGCCGACATCTACCTGACGACTGCGCTCCTCGAGGCGTTCGGGATCGCGGCGTTGGAGGCGCGGGCCGCCGGGCTGCCCGTCGTGGCTCGGCGAGGCACCGGCGCCGACGACTTCGTGCGCGACGGCGTCGACGGGCTGCTCGCCGACACCGACGCGTCGCTGGCCGGGGCGCTCGCGCACCTGGCGGCTGATGGCGGGCTTCGGAGCCGGCTGCGCGCTCACCTGCTCGCCACCCCGCCGACGCAGGACTGGCCCGGCGTCGTGCGCGCGACCCTTGCCGAGTACCGCCGAGCCGGGGTGACCGCCTCGTGATCACCGTCGTCGGCAGCCACGCCGGGCGCGACGTGGTGACGTTCGCACTCGCCCACGGCGAGGACCCGGTCTCCGGCCTGAACCGGCGGGGGTGGGCCGGCGTGGTCGAGTCGGTCGGCGGCGTGCTCGGTGACCTCACCCTCCGGTATGCCGTGGTGCCGGTGGAGCACGACGGCGCGCCGGTGGAGCCGCCCGGGCCGGAGGGGCCCGGCCTGTCGCGCGCCGAGCGGCTGCGGATCAAGCCGCACCAGCGTGTCGCGGCCTACGCGGTGGTCGTCGCGCAGGATCGACTGCTCCTGACCCAGCTGGCCCCGCGAACCGGCGCGGCCGGCCGCTGGAACCTGCCGGGCGGCGGCATCGACCCGGGCGAGGCCCCGGTGGACGCCGTGGTGCGCGAGGTGGCCGAGGAGACGGGCCAGGTCGTCGACGACGTGCGGCTCGTCGACGTCATGACCCAGCACTGGGTCGGGCGCTCGGCGCGGGGACTGGAGGATTACCACGCGGTGCGCCTGCTGCACACGGCCCGCTGCGCAGCGCCGACCCGCCCCGTCGTTCACGACGTGGGCGGGTCGACCTCCGATGCCCGGTGGGTCCCCCTGGACGACCTCTCGTCGGTCGAGGTCGTGGCGAGCGTGCCCGTGGCCTTGCGCGCGGTCGGTCTCGCCTGAGGTCACGGGTCAGTCGCGCGTGCGGCTGCCGCGCAGGCCGATCGCACCCACGATGACCACGACGACGCCCGCTGCCACGACGGTCCACGGGCCGAGGTCGGTCCACGGGAGATTGAGGTCGGTGAGCTGGGTGAGGAACGTGGCCGCCGCGAACAACAGCCCCAGGAGGCCGAGCACCACGGCAAAAGGTGCGGGCCCGGTCAGGTAGGTCGGCTCGGGCAGCGCCGCTGCCTGGGGCGCCGGGCCCACCGCGCTGGTGGCCACCGTGGCGCTGGTCGCCGTGGGGGTGGGTGCGTCGTCGAAGACCGTGGTGGCAAGGGTGTCCTCGCGCGGGGCCTCGGGGGTGCTGGTGCTGTCGGGGGTGCTCATCACTGCTCCTGGATGGTGATCTGGCCGAGACCGAGCTCGGCGTCGATGACGACCTCGACGGGGGTGTCGCCGATCGTCACGGAGGTGCTGCGGTCGGTACCCGCGTTCTCGTCCACGTCGGTGACCGTGCTGCCGGTGTGCCGGATGCTGCCGAACCCGACGTTTGCGTCGATCCGGGCGTCGAGGCCCTCCGGCACGAGGATCGTCAGCTCCCCGGCACCCATGTCGACCTCGATGGTCTGGGGGGTCGTGCGGGGGATGGTGGTGACGAGCCCCTCGAGGTCGAGGACGGCATCCCCGGCTCCGAGCTCGAAGGTCGTGGTGCCGTCGGCGGGCACGGGGCTCCAGGTCCGCTCGCCGACACCGTCGGTGTCGGGGATCCGTGACCCGATGAGGGAGATGGCGAGCAGGAAGGACAGGGCGACGACGAGGAACCCGCTGAAGCCGGAGGCCAGGCCGCGCAGACCCAGGACGAGCACCACGAGGCTGACCCCTGTCAGGGCGATGAGGAAGGCCAGCGTCGGCGCGCTGCCGGGAAAACCTGTCGGCCCGTCCAGGGCGGCTCCGAGGCCGATGCCGATGATGGCGATGCCGAGGGACACGAGCCCGATGAAGGCGCTGGGCCGGCGGCGGCGGGGCGTCGGCGGAGGAGGCGGGGCGATGGGGCGGGGCGGGACGGGCGGAGTGGGTCGGCCTCCGTAGGGGGCCCCGTACTGCCCGGCGGCCGGGGTGCGGTACCCGCCGTAGGGCGGTGACGTGGGAGGTGCGGACATGGTCTCTCCTGAGGGGTTGGGCAGTGGCGGGGGAGCGGGCGGCCCGTCGAGCGTGCCGCTCCGGTTGAGGACGAACCAGGCGATGAGGGCGACTGGGATGAGCCACAGCGGCGCGATCCACCCGTCGCCCGAGCCGACCGAGACGATGCCGCCGAAGACGAGGAGCCCGGCGAGGACGAGCAGCGCGATGGCGCCGACGTCGCCGTGACGGATGCCGCGCTCGGCGAGGATCACTCCGTGCCGGTCGGGCATGAGCAGCCACAGCAGCACGTAGGCCGTGAGCCCGATGCCTCCGACGAAGGTCAGGATGATGGCGGCGGCCCGGATCAGGATCGGGTCGACGCCCAGGCGGTGGGCCAGGCCGGAGCACACACCACCGAACCACCGTGCCTCGGAGTCACGCACGAATCCGCTGGTGCGCAGCCGACCGAAGGAGTCGTCGAGGAAGGATGGGCCGGCTGGCGGTGCACCGGGAGGAGGTGCGCTCGGCGGGGGCCCGGCGGGGGGCAGGTTCTGCGTCATGGCTCAAGCCTCGTCCCACGACGGGGCTCCCGCCATGAGGGTCGACCCTGAGCACCCCCTGAGCGCACCCCTGACCGACCCCCGGCAGGGGCCTCAACCGGCTCCGGGTACGTCAGGATGGGGGAGTGCCGACACCCTACGAACCCGCAGCCGCGCCCTCGCGCGCCGGGACACCGCCGTCGGCTGACGCCGGGGCGGCGGGCACGGGGTGGCCGGCCGGGCCTGCGCGACCGCCCCTGGTCCGCGCCCGTGGCCGTGGCTGGACGCCCGGAGTGTGCGCTGCCGTTGCCCGCCACCTCGGGCTGTCGACGCGAGTGGTGCGGTGGGCCTTCGTCATCCTCACCCTCATCGGCGGAGCCGGCGTCGTCGCCTACGCCTTCCTGTGGGCCCTGACGCCCGAGGGTGATCTCGCGGACGGCGCGACCGGG
>DATIAB010000174.1:0-3133 GCA_035458265.1 Ornithinibacter sp.
GCCGACCTGCCTATCCTGGACGGGTCATGCGCACGCTCAGCTGGTTCCTGAGCCCCGTCGAAGGGCTCCTTGGGTGCCGTAGCGAGGTCCACTAGGCCGGACCCCTCGCTGCGGGAGCTCGTCGTGCCGGCCTCACACCGCCCGCAGACGACCCGGAACAACCCAGCGAGGAACCATGACCAGCACGCACGGCCACCGCAACACCCAGCAGCCCAGCGGCATGCCGCACCAGCGCTACCGCCCGTTCCCCCCGATCGACCTGCCGGACCGCACCTGGCCGTCGCAGCGGGTCGACCGGACGCCGCGGTGGCTCTCCACCGACCTGCGTGACGGAAACCAGGCGCTCATCGACCCGATGAGCCCGGCGCGCAAGATGGCGATGTTCGACCTGCTCGTCTCGATGGGCTACAAGGAGATCGAGGTCGGCTTCCCCAGCGCCAGCCAGACCGACTTCGACTTCGTGCGCAAGCTCGTCGAGGAGGACCGCATCCCCGACGACGTACAGATCTCGGTGCTGACGCAGGCCCGTGAGGACCTCATCGAGCGCACCGTCGACTCGCTGGTCGGTGCTCCGCGCGCGACCGTGCACCTCTACAACGCGACCGCACCGCTGTTCCAGCGCGTCGTCTTCAACGTCACCCCCGACGAGTGCCGCAACATCGCCGTGCGCGGCACCGAGATGGTGATGAAGTACGCCGAGGAGCGCCTCGGCGGCCTCGTCGGCAGCGAGGACTTCGGATACCAGTACAGCCCGGAGATCTTCACCCAGTCCGACACCGACTTCGCGCTGAGCGTGTGTGAGGCGGTCTCCGACGTGTGGCAGCCCGAGGCCGGTCGCGAGATCATCCTCAACCTGCCGGCGACCGTCGAGATGTCGACGCCCAACACCTACGCCGACCAGATCGAGTACTTCGGCCGCGGCCTGACCCGGCGTGAGCACTCCGCGATCAGCCTGCACCCGCACAACGACCGCGGCACCGCCGTCGCCGCCACCGAGCTGGGCCTGATGGCCGGCGCCGACCGCGTCGAGGGCTGCCTGTTCGGCCACGGCGAGCGCACCGGCAACGTCGACCTGGTCACCCTCGGCATGAACCTGTTCAGCCAGGGCATCGACCCGCAGATCGACTTCAGCGACATCGACGAGGTCCGCCGCACCGTCGAGTACTGCACCAACCTGCCGGTCCACCCGCGCCACCCCTACGCGGGCGACCTCGTCTACACCGCCTTCTCCGGCTCCCACCAGGACGCCATCAAGAAGGGCCTGGAGGACCTCGACAAGAAGGCCGCTGCGCTCGGCGTGCCCGTGGGCGACCTGCCCTGGGAGGCGCCCTACCTGCCGATCGACCCCAAGGACGTCGGCCGCACCTACGAGGCGGTCATCCGGGTCAACAGCCAGTCCGGCAAGGGCGGCGTGGCCTACGTCCTCAAGTCCGAGCACAAGCTCGACCTGCCGCGTCGCGCGCAGATCGAGTTCAGCCGGGTCGTCCAGCAGCGCACCGACACCGAGGGTGGGGAGATCACGCCCGAGGAGATCTGGTCGGTGTTCCGCGCGGAGTACCTCGACCGCGAGGCCCCGCTGAAGCTCAACTCCGTCCACACCTCCAGCGCGGCAGGCGAGAAGGACCAGCTCACCGTCGGCGTGTACGTCGACGGCCAGCGTCGCGAGCTGACCGGCTCGGGCAACGGCCCGATCAACGCCTTCACCAACGCGCTCAACGAGCTCGTCGAGGCCGAGCAGGACGCCGGCAACCCGGCCTACGCGTCCCGCGGCGAGGTCCGGGTCCTCGACTACCACGAGCACGCGCTGTCGTCGGGCGGCGACGCCATCGCGGCGGCGTACGTCGAGTGCGCGGTCGGCGAGAAGGTCCTGTGGGGTGTGGGGCTCGACGCCAACATCGTGACCGCGTCGCTGAAGGCGGTCATCAGCGCGGTCAACCGCGGCTGAGGACCAGCTCCTCGACGCGCTTCGGGGAGCCCTCGCGCAGCGGCTCCCAGGTGCCGGTCGGCTCGAAGCCACGACGGACGTAGAGCCGGCGGGCCGCGTCGTTGCCCTCGGTGACGTGCAGGTGCGGGGTGCGACCGACGTCGCGGGCCCACGTCACGACCCTGTCCAGCAGGGCCGAGGAGTGGCCGCGGCCGCGGGCCTCGGGCGCGGTCCACATGCCCCAGACGTAGGCGACGGGGGAGTCGGGCGGCGCGAAGCCGCCCGCCATCGCCACGGCGCTGCCCGCCTCGCGCACGACGTAGGTCGGGTTGCTCGTGGCGAGCCGGTCGCGCCAGAGGTCGTCGTCGTACGCCTCGGCCTCGGCCAGGACGACGCTGAAGGCGTCCGGGGCGTCGGCGAGGGCGCGGAGCCGGATCTCGCGGAGCTCGGCCCAGTCGCCGGGCCCGAGCTCGACGACGACTGCTGAGGTGCTCATCTGGCGAGCGTGCCACCCGGTCGGGCCTGACGCGACTACATTTCGATCATGTTGGTGAGCGAGCGGATCGGCCAGTTCTTCGTCGAGTCCGACGGCGGGCGCGACCGGCTGGAGTACACCGAGTACGGCTCCGGAGACGAGTGGGTCGTGCTCCTGCACGGCCTGCTGATGCCGCGCCGGATGCAGCAGCCGCTCGCCCGGGCGATGGCCGCACAGGGGCTGCACGTGGTCACCCTCGACCTCCTCGGGCACGGCCGGTCCGACCAGCCCGCCGACCCGCTCGTCTACTCGATGACGTCCTTCGGTGAGCAGGTGGTGGCGCTGCTCGACCACCTCGGGGCGGAGCAGGCGGTGATCGGCGGCACGTCGCTCGGGGCCAACGTCTCGTTGGAGGTGGCGGTCATCGCGCCGGAGCGGGTCAAGGGGCTCATCGTCGAGATGCCGGTGCTCAACAACGCCCTGGTCGCCGGGATCCTCGCGTTCGTGCCGATCATGCTGGCCGCGCGCTACCTGCCCGTCACGGCCAACACGCTGCAGCGGCTCTCGCGGTCCGTGCCGCGCGGCATCGTCCCCTTCTGGGCCGGGATCTGCCTCGACACCGTCGACCACCGCGCCGAGTCCATCGCGTCGGTGCTCCACGGGGTGATCTTCGGTCGGCTCGCCCCCTCGCGCAGCCAGCGTCGCCGCATCCAGGCGCCGGTCTTCCTGGTCGG
>DATIAB010000175.1:0-3304 GCA_035458265.1 Ornithinibacter sp.
CTCAGGCAGTCGTGAGGTGCTGGTCGAGCCAGCCGGCGACCTGGCGCACGAGCGGCTCGGAGGCGGTGAAGGTCGCGTGCCGCCAGAAGCCGTGGGTCTGGCCCAGGCAGCGGATGCCCACGACCTCGACCCCGGCCTCCGCGATGCGCCGGGCGAGCTCCTCCCCCTCGTCGCGGAGCGGGTCGGCCTCCGCCGTGGCGACGAAGGTGGGCGGCAGGGTGTGCAGGCGCTCGGAGAGCAGCGGGGCGAGGTCGGGGTCGTCGTAGTCGGCCTCGGTGCGGGCATACTGCTCCCAGTACCAGGTCGCCTCCGCGGGGTCGAAGCCGGACGCGGGCCCCAGCTCCCACGACGGGAAGGCGTTCCGCGGGTCGAGGAAGGGGTAGACCAGCGCGACCGCCGCGAAGAAGCCGGGGTTGCGCAGGGCGGCCACGACGGCGAGGTTGGCGCCGGCCGAGTCCCCGTGGGCGGCGTACGGCCCGGCCAGGTCCGACCCGGCACCCTCCCTGCGGAGCCAGCCGACGACCGTGTCGAGGTCGTCGGGCGCGGCGGGGAACGGGTGCTCCGGCGGCTGGCGGTAGTCGATGCTCAGCACCGCCCGGCGGCCGCGGTTGGCCATGCGCCGGCAGATGCCGTCGTGGACGTCGACGTCGTTGAGCACGAACCCGCCGCCGTGGGCGTGGACGACCAGCCCCGGCACCGGGTCGGCGGGCACGTAGAGCCGGCAGGGGACACCGTCGGCGTCGACGTCCTCCACGCGGGCGACCTCCTCCCGCGGCTGGCGGAGGTTGACGCGACGTACGTCCTCCCGGTGGGCGGCGAGGTCGAAGTCGGGGGCGCGGAGGTCGGGGCCGGCGTCGGCTTCGACGGCCGCACGGACCTCGGGGTACATCATGCGGTCAGCGCGCCATCAGCGCGTCGAGGGCGACCGCGACGGCGGCGGCGACGCGGAAGTCGACCCGCTGGTCCGGCACGGTCACGCGGTAGCGGTCGCCGATCGACATCTTGCGCTCGACCGAGAAGAGCGGGGCTCCGCCCGCATCGACGAAGTCGAAGTGGATGGGGATGAAGTCGAGCTCGGTGAAGCGACGCAGCAGTCCGGCGACCTGGTTGCGCTCCTGGCCGGTGCCCGTGTAGCCCGGGCCCTCGATGTGGAACGTCGAGCGCAGCAGCGAGGCGCCGAAGTCCTTCCTGAAGAAGCCGATCTGGGCCCCCGACTCGTCGGTGATGTCGTAGCCGGCGTTGAGGTCGAGCTTCCTGCGCGCCTTGAAGCCGAACACCGCACGCGACTTGCTCGCGTCGGAGAAGAAGGTGACCTGCTCCTTGAAGGCCATCCGCTTCTGCTCGGCGAGCGCCATCAGGCGCGTCGGGTTGCCGGACTCGTCCGACTCCGACACCTCGTAGCGGTTCACCATCATCGTGAGCTTCTGCTTCACCACGAAGTGGGGCAGGTACATCTCGGCGGTCATCCCGGACGTCATCGGGACAGCTCCTCCTCGACGACCGACGGGTCGAGCTTGGTGAAGACCGGCGTGGGCTTGTCGACCTTCGCCCCGACCACGACCGGGCGGGACTCCCACGCGGGCGTCGAGGTGTACTCGCCGGTGATGATCGAGTACGACGTGTGGCCGGCGCCGTTGTCGGGCTCGAGCTCCTCGACCTGCTCGATGCGGGGCATCGGCATGAACTCGCCCTCGCCGCCGAGCACCGCGTGCACCTTGTTGGCCGAGTGCGGGAGGAACGGGGAGAGCAGCGTGTTGCAGTCGCTCACGCACTGGGCCGCGACGTGCAGCACGGTGCCGAGACGCTCGCGCTGGGAGTCGTCCTTCATCTTGTAGGGCTCGGTGACCGTGAGGTACTTGTTGACCTCGCCGACGACCCGCATCGCCTCGGCGATGGCCGCGCGCAGGCGGTGCTTCTCCACCAGGCCGCCGACGGTCGCGAAGCCGTCGCGCACGGTCGCGAGCACCTGCTCGTCGACCTCCTCCAGCGGGCCGGCTGCGGGGATCTCGCCGAAGTTCTTGGCGATCATCGTGGCGGTGCGGTTGACCAGGTTGCCCCAGCCCGCGACGAGCTCGGAGTTGTTGCGGGTGACGAAGTCGGACCAGGTGAAGGCGGCGTCGGAGGTCTCGGGGCCTGCGGCGCAGATGTAGTAGCGCAGCGGGTCGGGGCCGTAGCGGGCGAGGAAGTCGCCGACGTAGATCACGTTGCCGCGGCTGGTGGAGAACTGGGAGTCGCCGAAGGTGAGGAACTCGCTCGAGACCACCTCTGTCGGCAGGTTGAGCGTGCCGTACGTGCCGGGCTCGCCGCCCTTGTCGCCCTCGCCGTTGTAGGCCAGCAGCTCGGCCGGCCAGATCTGGGAGTGGAAGACGATGTTGTCCTTGCCCATGAAGTAGTAGGACTCGGCCTCCTGGTCGTTCCACCAGGCCCGCCACGCCTCCGGGTCGCCTCCCCCGGATTCAGCAGAGCGACGCGCCCACTCGATGGAGGCCGACAGGTAGCCGATGACGGCGTCGAACCACACGTAGAGGCGCTTCGTCGGCTGGTCCTCCCAGCCCGGGACCGGGATGCCCCAGTCGATGTCGCGGGTCATCGCGCGCGGCCGGATCTCCTTGAGGATGTTCTGGCTGAACTTGATGACGTTGGGGCGCCACAGGCCGGTCGCCTCGCGCTGGTCGAGCCACTCCCCCAGCGCCCCGGCGAGTGCCGGAAGGTCGAGGAACCAGTGCTGGGTGTCCGTGAACTCCGGGGTCTCCCCGTTGATCTTCGATCGCGGGTCGATCAGGTCGGTCGGGTCGAGCTGGTTGCCGCAGTTGTCGCACTGGTCGCCGCGCGCCGCGGTGTACCTGCAGATCGGGCAGGTGCCCTCGATGTAGCGGTCGGGGAGGGTGCGACCCGTGGAGGGGCTGATCGCCGTCTTCGTGGTCTCCTCGACCATGTAGCCGTTGCGGCGACAGGTCTCGAACATCTCCTGCACCACCGCGTAGTGGTTGCCGGTGGTGGTGCGGGTGAAGAGGTCGTACGACAGCCCGAGGCCGCAGAGGTCGTCGACGATCACCTGGTTGTACTTGTCGACCAGCTCGCGGGCGGGCACGCCCTCGTTGTCGGCCAGCACCAGGATCGGCGTGCCGTGCTCGTCGGTGCCGCTGACCATCAGGACGTCGTGCCCCGCCATCCGCATGAACCGGCTGAAGACGTCGGAGGGCACGCCGAAACCGGCGACGTGGCCGATGTGGCGCGGGCCGTTGGTGTACGGCCAGGCGACGGCGGACAGGACACGAGTCATGGGCGCAAGCCTAGTGACCGG
>DATIAB010000176.1:0-4419 GCA_035458265.1 Ornithinibacter sp.
GATCGACGACTTCGACCCCGCACAGTTCCTCTGACCGGCTGGCACCATGCGCGCAGTCGAGGTGTCAACGCACGCGAACCCGCAGCGGTATCACCTCCACCCAGCGGCAGCACGCGCAGTCGAGGTGTCAACGCACGCGAACCCGGGGCGGTATCACCTCCACCCAGGCGCGACCCCCCGGCGATCCGGCGCAGGGAGGGGTGGCCCGGGTCGGGGTGACCAGGTCGAGGGGTCAGTGGGAAACGACCGGGGTGCCGATCGGGGCGAAGTCGTAGACCCACTTGGCGACCCCCACCGGCAGGTTGATGCACCCGTGTGACGCCGAGTAGCCGAACGACGAGCGCCACGGCGCCCCGTGGAGGGCGTACCCGCGGTGGAAGAAGGTGCTCCACGGCACGTTCGGCGTCTCGTACCTCGTGCCGTCGGCGTTGTTGCCGCGCATCGTCATCATGGGGTTCTTGTAGTACACCTTGAAGGTGCCCCGCACGGTCGGCGTGTCGTCATGACCGTCGACCATCGTGATGGGCCCGTACACGACCTTCGCGCCCACGTAGGCGGTCATGGTGTACCGGTCGAGGTTGACGTCGATCCACTTCTCGCCGGGAGCAGCCGGGTAGGCCAGGTTCTCGGCGCCGTCGGCGATCGTCCGCTCCGTCCACGCGGCCTTGATGGTGCGGTACTCGAAGGTGCCCTCAAAGCTCTTGCCGCTGGCCAGGGCAGCGACAGCGGCCTTGGCCACCGCATCCGCGTTGGAGACCTCCCTGCCGTCACGTGCCTTCTTCACGACGGTCTTCACCGACCCGGACTCGGTCACGTTGCGCACGCCGTCGCGCGACTTCACCTTCGCGTCCTCCGCCAGCTCGGCGGCCCAGGCAGCCACCTTCGCCTGCTGGACCGTCGGTGAGCCGAGCCCTTCCTCGGTCGTGGGAATCGTCACCCACGACGCCTTCCTCGCAGCGGAGGCGGCGTGGGTGTCCTCGCCGTCGGAGACCTTCACCGGCGTGGCGACGAGACCGTTCGCCTGCTCGGCGACCTGCCCTGCCTCCTCCGTCGTCACGTCGGGACGGCCTCGACGAACTCCACCGTGGTGGCCGCCGAGGCCAGGTCGCGGGCCGCTGCCGCCACGGCATTCTGGAACGTGCTCTCGACGACGGTCTTCCCCGAGACCGCTGGGACGACGACGAACGACTTCTTGTCCTTGGCGAGCGTGACCCTTGCGTCGACACCGATGCCGCCCGACTCCTTCACGAGATCGGCGATGACCGCGTCCGTGGCGGTGGGGTCGGTGGTCACGACGGCGTCGATGTCGCGAGGGGACATGAGCGAGGTCGCGTACGTCGACCACGACCGGTTGGCGAAGACGGCATCGACGGTGGCGTCGACGTCGACGGAGTAGCCGAGGTCGGCCAGGGTCGCGGTACGGGTTCCCTCGCCGGCCTCGAGCGTGACCTCCACGGCGGCGGCGCGATCGCGCACCTCGGCTGCGACGTCCTCGCGGGACATGCCGGCCACCGGCTCACCGGCGAGCGTGCTGCCCGGCAGGGCGCGGTCCTGGAAGTGAGCGGCGTATGCCGTGCCGGCACCCGCGAGGACCACGACGAAGCCCAGAACGCCGCTGAGCATCAGTTTCCTGCGCTTGGTCACGACGGCACCATCCCACCTCTGCGTTCTGCTGGCGCCCGAGTCGCACCTATCACAGATCCATGATGGAGCACGCACTGGCGTTCGCCCAATCCTCCGATCGGTCGACGTGTCGCGATCGCCTCACAGACGGGCAGCCGCCTCCAGGGCGTGGTAGCTGAACACGATCTGAGCCCCGGCTCGGCGGATGCCGACGAGCGACTCCATCACGACCCGGTCGCGGTCGATCCAGCCGCGCTCGGCGGCCGCCTCGATCTGGGCGTACTCACCCGAGATCTGGTAGGCGGCGACGGGCACAGGTGACATCGCCGCGGCGGCCGCGATGATGTCCAGGTGTGGCCCGGCCGGCTTGACCATCACGATGTCGGCGCCCTCGGCGATGTCCAGCTCGAGCTCGCGCAACGCCTCCGTCGCGTTCGCCGGGTCCTGCTGGTAGGCCGCACGGTCACCGACGAGAGAGGACTGCACGGCCTCGCGGAACGGCCCGTAGAGCCCCGAGGTGTACTTCGCCGCGTAGGCGAGCAGGACCGTGTCGGTGTGCCCGGCGGCATCCAGTGCGGCCCGGACGTACCCCACCTGCCCGTCCATCATCCCGGACAGCCCCAGGACGTGCGCGCCGGTGGTGGCCTGGGCCAGGGCCATGTCGACGTACCGGGCCAGGGTGGCGTCGTTGTCGACCGACCCGTCGGAACCCAGGACCCCGCAGTGGCCGTGGTCGGTGAACTCGTCCAGGCAGAGGTCGGCCATGACGACGAGGTCGTCGCCGACCGCGTCGACGAGGCGCGCGAGGGCGACATTGAGGATGCCGTGCGGATCGTCCGCGCCGGACCCCCGTGCATCCTTGGCGAGCGGCACGCCGAAGACCATGATCCCGCCGATCCCCGCCTCGACACAGCGCCGGGCCTCGTCGACCAACGAGTCGAGCGTGTGCTGGACGACCCCGGGCATCGCCGAGATCGCCACCGGCTCCTCGATGCCCTCGCGGACGAAGACCGGCAGCACGAGATCTGCGGGATGCAGCCGGGTCTGCGTGACGAGCCGCCTGATCGCCGGGGTACGGCGCAGCCGGCGGGGACGGGCAGCAGGAAAGCTCATCACGTGGCGCGGCGACGCGAGCCCGGTCGGCGCTGGCTCGGGCGCAGGACGGCCTGGCCGGCCTCCTGCGCGGCCAGCGCGAGCGAGCGACCGTGGTCGGCGAGCGCGTCGACGAGCGCGTCGGCGTTGGCCTCCGGGGCGAGGACATCGACCCGCAGACCGAGCTCCTCGGCAGCCTTCGCGGTGGCCGGCCCGATGCACGCGACGACGGTCGTCGGGTGCGGCTTGCCGGCGATGCCGACGAGGTTGCGCACCGTCGAGCTCGACGTGAACAGGACGGCATCGAACGAGCCGTTCTTGATGGCGTCGCGCACCGACGCGGCTGGCGGGGCCGCCCGCACCGTGCGGTAGGCGGTGACGTCGTCGACCTCCCACCCGATCTCCTGCAGGCCCGCCACGAGCGTCTCGGTGGCGATGTCGGCCCGCGGCAGGAACACCCGGGCGATCGGGTCGATGTCGGGGTCGAAGGCGGGCCACACCTCGAGCAACCCCTGGGCGGACTGCTCACGCGTCGGCACCAGGTCGGGGGTGATCCCCCAGTCACGCAGGGCCTGAGCCGTGACACCGCCGACGGCTGCGACCCTCAGGCCGGCGAACGAGCGGGCATCGAGCCCGAACTCGTCGAACTTCTCCCGGATCGCCCGCACCGCGTTGACCG
The DNA here is from genome assembly GCA_035458265.1 of Ornithinibacter sp. Taxonomy (GTDB): domain Bacteria; phylum Actinomycetota; class Actinomycetes; order Actinomycetales; family Dermatophilaceae; genus Fodinibacter. The sequence goes on from DATIAB010000176.1 coordinate 3,395, forward strand.
ACGTGAAGCCCACCCACTCGTAGCGGCCGGTGACCATGCCCTTGACGGCACGCTCGAGCTGCTGCGGGGTCCGCGGCGGCTCGACCGAGATCGTGGGGACGACACTGGCGTGGGCGCCGTGTCGCTGCAGTCGCGCCAGGGTGGAGGCGGACTGCTCCTTGGTGCGCGGCACGAGAACCTCCCAGCCGAACAGGGGCTTGGTCTCGAACCACGACAACGTCTCGCGCATGGTGACAGTTGACCCCACGACGGCCAGCACGGGGAAGCGCCCGTCCGCCATCGTCTCGCCCGCGGCCGACAGGGTCGTGGTCACGGTGCGCTGGTCGGTGCTCGTGCCGCGCTCGGTCAGGGCAACCGGCGTGGAGCCGTCCCGTCCTGCCTCGATGAGCGCCGCGAACGTCTGGGCGGCCTTGTCCGGCTGGCCGATGACCACGACGGTGACCTTGGGATCGACGGCGCCACTGAGGTCGACGCCCCGCCCGCCCGCGACGAGGACGTGGACCCCCGTCGAGGTGGCCGACGTCAGGGGCACCCCGGCGTATGAGGGCACCGCGGTCACCGAGCTGACGCCCGGAACCACCTCGAAGGAGATGCCGGCCTTGGCGCAGGCCGCCGCCTCCTCGGCGAGGCCGTTGAACACCGCAGGGTCGCCGTCCATCAGCCGCACGACCAGGCCGCCGGGGTGCGCCTTCGCGGCGCGCACGACGAGCTTGGCTCGCGACGCGTGGGTGAGCGACTCACCGTGGTCCCCGTGGCCGGCATCCACCACCGGGATGCCGGGTGCGCACCAGCGCTCGACGACGTCGTGACGAGCCACCTGGTCGATGACGACCGCGTCGGCGGCGGCCAGCAGCTCGCCGGCTCGCACGGTGAGCAGGCCGGGATCGCCGGGGCCGGCACCGACGAAGGCCACCTGGGCCGGCGTGCGGGGGGTGGAGGGGGAGGTCGATCGCGTGGGGCTCACAGGGCACGCTCCGTGGCGGGGTGGGCGGTCATGGTCGTGTGGGACATCAGCTGTGCGGCGC